>JAUVIX010000156.1 GCA_030592565.1 Chlorobiota bacterium | reverse complement strand
CGAATTTCGTGCTGCAAAAGTAAAAATTAAAATAATTTTACAGCCATTTTTTAATAAAAAAATAATGAAACGTCTTTTTGCAGCAATCAAAGTTTATCCGTCCGAGACTTTTCTTAAGGTATATTATGGCTTGAAAACAAATTTGCGAAATGATAAGATAAAATGGGTTGACTCAAAGAATATTCATATTACACTTAAGTTTTTCGGTGAAACTGAAGAAGAGAGGATTCCTCAAATTTCTGAAAAACTAAATGAAATAACAAAAAGCCACTCAAACTTTTCCATTGACATCAGAAATGTTGGCATATTCGGAAGCTCGTACAAGCCACGGGTTATCTGGTTAGGGATTGAAAAAAATGAACAATTGATGGAACTTGGTTCGAACATTTTAACCGGAATGGATGAACTGGGATTTAAACAAGACCGACAGAATTTTGTCCCCCACCTCACCATTGGAAGAATTAAATTTATTGATGATAAGAACCGCTTTCAGCAGGTCATCGACAAATATAAATCAACTGATGTTCAAAAACAGGAAGTTGCCGGATTTATTCTTTACGAAAGTATTTTAAAACCTCAGGGACCGGAGTACAGAGTAGTTGAGAGTTTCGAATTTATGTAATCCTGCTTCAGATGAATACATTTATCCTGCATCTCACTACATCAATTTGACGGTTCAATTCAATTCGCTTTTTTATTTAATAATTTGTAAGCAATTTTGCATCTTGTAATCCTATAACTATATGATATGAACAAAGCTGTAAAATTAATTTTAGGTTTTTTTATTACTTCTTTAATAAAAAAGGAATAATCAATTTCAATATTTATCAATTGAAAAACAAAAAAGGTAATTATACTTATAAATTTTAAAACTAAAAATTATGAAAACTTCAAGCTACAAAACACTTCCAATGATTTTAGTAATGGGCTTTGTTTTTTTATTTTTCAACTCATTAGCTCAGAGCTATGCCTATAACCGGCAAACGTCCAATGGCAAATACCAATGCAAATATTCCGATGGCTTTGCCGATTACGATATACAGGTAAAAGGCGAAATAAAAGTAAATGATGATGACACCGGTATTAAAAGCATATCACCGGGTGGGTATTTAAAGTTTTCAAAAAAGACCTTTGGAAATAAGCGCAGTATCATGGTTGAAAGCAATTCAAAAGGCAAGTTAACTTATGAGTATTATGAAGGCAGGCAAAAGGAGCCGTATGAGCCTGAAGGCAGGAAATGGATGGCCGATGTACTGCTCGAAATAATCCGTATGACTGGTATTGATGCAGAAGGCAGAACAAAAAGAATATACTCTAAGAGTGGTGTTGACGGCGTTCTGGAGGAGATTCATTTTATTTCATCAAACACGGTTATGGCTAAGTACTTTGAGGCCTTACTGAATAATTTCTCTCTAAAGAGTGATGAGCTACTTACAGTCACCTCTTCAATAGCTAATGAGATGAGCTCAAACACAGAGCGTGGAAGGTTGTTTAGAAGGCATAGTGACTTATTCCTGAGGGATAATACAACAGCAGTTGGATATTTCAATAGCATTTCAAAATTGTCATCTAATACCGAACGAGGTTCAATACTAACAAATATTTCAGCGAAAATAGATTTTAATGACCCAAAGGTAACAGAAGCATATTTTGCCTGTATTGATAAAATGTCGAGCAATACAGAGCGTGGAAAAGTTCTCCGCAATACTGAAAGAACACAGGAACTAAGCACACAAGCTTATTCCCGTTTATTGGTAAGTACAAAAAAGTTAAGCTCAAATACAGAGATGGGTAGCGTGTTGAGGTCGCTTGATTTTCTTGATATGAAGGATCCCAATATAAGCACAGCCTATTTTAACGCCATTGATAGAATGAGCAGTAACACCGAAGCTGGTAGGACAATGCAATACCTTATTAAGAATTACCATTTAAATGAGGACAACTATGTAAGATTACTAGGTAGTATTAAAAAATTGACTTCAAATACGGAGATGGGTAGCGTGTTAAGGTCGATAGATGTATTAAATCTGGGAAGTCCAAAAATTAATGAAGCATATTTTCTTGCAATCAATAGGATGACAAGTAATTCAGAAACAAGAAGTGTTTTAAATTATACTTTACAAAATCATGAAATGAATACCAATTCATGGGCTCAGTTTTTTGAAACAACAGGCAGGCTTTCATCCAATACCGAGATGGGCTCAGTTTTGTCATCAGCTATTGATTATATGCCTTTTGATGATGAAACTGTAGTTGACGGTTTCTTTTTGGCAACTTCAAAATTCTCAAGTAGTACTGAGCATGGCCGAGTACTACGCACGATGATTTCAAACCCGGCATTTAACAAATACACGGCGTATAAGGTGTTGGAAAGCGCAAGAAAGATTTCATCAAATACTGAAAAAGGCTCGGTATTGGTAAAGCTTGCTGATACTGATTTTGTAAATGATCCTGAGATTAAAAAATTGTATATGAGCACTGCCAAAACGCTCACTTCAGATTCGGAATACAGGCGTGTGGTTGATAAGCTGATGGATTAAATATTGAACAGCAAATGCGTTTATGAAAATTGTAAAAACGTGTAGTATTTCACTAATATCGTTTATCTTTGAAGAATTAAACACGTAGAAAGCACTTTTATTAATTCACATTTTAAAGGCCTTTTATGCACTGGATTTGGCGAAACCTCATTATTAGTACTCTGCTGTCAATCGGTCTGTTCTATTTTATTTTTTACAGCGAAACGAGGTTATGGCCTGGAAAAGAGTTATGGCTGGAATTCCTGATTGTAATTTTCCTTGTTAATGTCGGTGGAGCATTTTTATATTTTGCAAACCGGAAGTTTAACAGATTTATTCCCTGGAATAAAAATATCACATTGCGTTTTTTAGTAGAAACTCTAACCGGCATATTGATTTTTGTACTATTGGCTTTCGTCTATGTGTATGCTTATGTCGAACAGATAGTTCCGGTGGAGGATAACAACACATTCTGGGCTGAATACTGGGATGGAGCTGTGAAATTTGGAATAATTACTGTCGTTATTATCTACATTTTTTCCCTTGTGAATTTTTCTGTTTTTTCATACAATCAATATGCTTTTGTACAAATAGAAAAATTAAATATCGAAAGAGACCAGTTAAAATTGCAATTTGAAGCATTAAAAAGTCAGCTTAGCCCTCATTTCCTTTTCAATGCACTAAATACTATCTCTTCCCTTCTTTATAAAGATGTTCATATTTCTGAGGATTATATCAGGAAGCTGGCCAAAACTTATCAATATATTTTAGAAACTGATAATCATAAACTTGTAGAACTTTCTGAGGAGATAGAAATGGTTAAGGCTTTCTTTTTTATGCAAAAAATAAAGTATGAGGATTGTATTGATATAGAGATTAATATCGCCCCAACACGTGATAAAATCTTAATTCCACCTTTAACAATCCAGATGCTTGTCGAAAATGCTCTTAAGCACAATGATATATGTAAGGGACAAACATTGAAAGTTGAAATTTCTTACGAAGATTCGAAGTTTGTTGTTGTCAGGAATAATGTTATTCAAAAGCCGGAAATGACAAAAACCGGTGATGCAACGGTTAATAAGCTCCGGAATAGGGATATATTTTCTCACAAAATAGGATTGGATAATATCAGACAGCGATATAAATATTTTGCAAAAAAGGATATTGTAGTAATTTTTGATAATTTCTTTACAGTTAAATTGCCAGTAATAAATGACTAAATATTTTTATAATAGCTACATTTTCAGGCTGACAGCCCCACCTTTATTCGGGATACTGATCTATTTGCTGATATTGATGTTCTTTGATTCGCTAAATATGTTGACTGAGAATTTTTTCAGCAGGGAGGTTCTTTTTGTAATAAGCCTTACTTTTATTTTTTTTGAAGGAAACCGCCTGGTGATTGTTATATTAAATAAAATATATCCGGTCACAAGGGATTTAACATTGAGGATAATATTCCAGTATATTTCGTCAATTATTTTTACAATTCTTATCGTTAGTACATTTTTATATGCTTATTTTACCTATATCGAAGGATTCAATGCAATCCGAACAGAACTTATAACTTTCAACTCAATTTACCTGTTCACCGGTATCTTTTACAACTTATTTTTTTTCAGTCTGATATTTCTTAATAAGAAAAATGAATCTAAGGTCAACAGAGAAAAGGTACTACGGGAAAATCTTGAACTAGAGTTGCAGTCATTCAAAAATCAGGTGAACCCGGAATTGTTATTTCAGTCACTTGAAATTATTATTAGTGAATTGCACAGGGACAATAAATCAGCTGACGGTCTGATAGGTAATCTATCAGAGATTTATCGCTACACTCTTGACAATAAAGATAATGAGCTGGTTTCGTTAAAAGAAGAACTAATTTCGATAATCCCAATTTTTAAGGTATTCAAAGCAAAATTTGATAAATCCTTTTCGCTTGATATTAATGTTGAAGACAGGGTTCAGAAGTTAAATTTAATTCCCGGGACAATGCAATTATTATTGGAATTTGCATTGTCTGAAAATATTGTAAACGAATATTTGCCATTAATTTTTAAAATAAGCAACCACGAAAACTTATTGCTGGTAAACTACAAATTGAATAAAAAATTAAACAAAATTAATATTGTACAAGAAAGGCTGGATTTCCTTATTAAGGCTTATGCTCATTATTCTGAAAAAGGCCATAGAATGTGGAGTAACAATGGTAATCGTTATTTTGAGATACCTTTGATTGAAGTGGAAGAAGAAAGATAGTCAAATATTAGAGTCAGGATATAAGATAGTACTACAATAAATTAGATTAATATGAAGGTATTGATTGTTGAAGATGAAACGCCTGCTGTAGAAAAGCTGGAAAAAATGCTCAGAAAATACAGCCCTGAAATTGTAATTGCAGGAGTATGTACATCTGTTGAGCAATCTGTTAAATGGTTGAATAATTCGGAAAATCAGGTCGATTTGCTGTTTATGGATATCCAGTTAACTGATGGACTTAGTTTTGAAATATTTGGTAGAACCGAAGTGAACACACCTGTGATTTTTATTACAGCATACAATGAATATGCGATACAAGCTTTTAAAGTCAATAGCATTGATTACCTGTTAAAGCCCTTGAATTACAATGACCTTTTCCGGAGTATGGAAAAAATAAAATTGTTGAGAGAAAATCTGCCGGCAAACAAGGAGAGAATGCAATACGATGAGCTGAACCGGGTGTTATTACAAATGAATAAATCGTATAAAACTCGTTTTTTGGTAAAAATAGGTGATCATATCCGGTCTGTTAAAGCTTCAAATATCAACCTTTTTTATGCCGAAGGCAGAATTGTTTATATTCTGACAAACAAACAAAACAAATACATTATTGATTTCACATTAGAAGAGTTGGAACAGCATCTTGATCCAAACATATTTTTTAGGACAAACCGCTCATCTATAGTAAATATCAATGCAATTAGTGATGTTGTGGTCTATTCAAACAGCAGGTTAAAAATAGAATTAAATATAGAGTTTGAAAAAGAAATTATTGTAAGTCGTGAAAAGGTAGCCCAGTTAAAAATTTGGTTTGAAGGTTATACTAAGCCGACATAGAATTTTGTAATATAAAATACATCTGCTGAGTAGTAACAAATATTCTATCACGGCTTAGTATAGTTCGCGTTTTATAAGCAGCCAAAGGCGTTGACCGCACTATCAGATCATAACAATAAAACCCCGTATTGCAGCTGCAATACGGGGTTTTATTGGTAGTAATTACCTTGTAGAGCTAATTATTTTGCCTCAATTTCATTAGCCTGCTTTCTTGCAAGGAAATGATTTATCACAAGTGCAAGACCGCCGAAAAGGAAGATCATTGAAAAATAGGCAGCTTCAGGAACCTCAATAAACGATTCGGTAACCGATAAAATATTTCCGATTAAAATACCGAGTGCAACACCAATCAGTAGCAAGCCATATTTCAGCGATAAACCTCTTGAGGTTTTGTTGTCGAGATACTTTCCCGGATCAAGTCCCCGTTCAATTATTGCCATACGTTCCTTTTTTCTGTTTGAGAGGTAAACGATTCCGAGGATACTTCCAAAAATTACCATCAGGATTAAAACGGGCTGTAGCGTCATCATAACTTTTTCATTTTAAATTTATAACTTATTTTTTTCACTTCTTTGACGCAATGATAATATGCGGGTTACAATTATTGAAAAAAATTGAATTGATTAAAATTATGTATCTTTAGCAACATTTAATAAAATGTAACCGATAGTTTATCAAATCGTCTAATTATCAAATGGCAATCAACAAGGACCAGCTATATATAGATAAAGTTATCAGCGGTGATTTATCAGCCTACACTTATTTGGTTGATAAACATAAGGATATGGCCTTTTCGGTTGCATTGCGGATTGTCAGAAACCGTGAAGAGGCAGAGGAGATTGTTCAGGATGCTTTTGTGAAAGCATATCAGAATATAGAAGCATTCAGAAACAAATCGAAATTTTCGACCTGGCTTTACAGGATTGTTTTTAATGCAGCTATCTCACGAACAAGGAAGAAGAGCCTGGAGTCAACTGACCTTGATTCTTTTGTGATTGACAATTATTCGACTGATGAAATAAAAGAAAATATTAATAAGCTTGATTCGAATGAACAGATAAAATTGGTTAATAAATTGATAGATAAGTTGCCGCCGCTTGAATATACGTTAGTTAATCTCTATTATAAGGAGGAGTGTTCGATTGATGAAATTAGTGAAATAACAGGTCTGACGGATTCGAATGTTAAAGTAAAACTACACAGGATACGAAAAAAACTTTATAGTGAGCTTCAGCAAATATTGAATGTTGAATTAAATACAATGTACTCATGACAGATAAGAATATTATACAGGATGATTTTTTGAAAAAGCTCTTTGGGAATATTAAGATTGAGAGTCCTTCAATTGATTTTACACAAAGGGTTATGATAGATATAGAAGATCTTAGCGATGAAAATATTTCATTAAAAGAGTTAATCAGAAGCAAGGTCTGGTATCTGATCCTTGCTATTATGGTTGTAATAGTTATTGCCGGAGTTTTATATTTTACACCCGGTTCGAGGGAAGCCATATCACAGGAATACAGGCCGATGCTTTTTGATGTTCCTCAAATTGTCATAAATAATTTTCGTAATCTGTTTAGTTCAATTAAATTGTCTTCTGTAACTGTCGTAATTTTAATTTCAATTGGTTCTATTTTTATTGCAGATCAGTTTATCAGGAGACCGGGTAGGAGGAGTTACATGTTCTAAATTCCTATTTTTAAATAGACAAATGACAATACCCCCCTGAAAACCACCGAAAAAAAAACGGTGGTTTTTAGGGGGTTTTTTGTACTATTTTTTATATTCCTTTGGAAAATTATTTTTAACCCAATAGTTTTATGATTTCAAAAAAATAAGGGAAAAAGCAGAAGAATACCGTTAACTGATTTTATTTAATTATTCCACTATGGGCAGAGCGTCCACGCTCGGTAAAGACATATTTACACATTTTATTCATTAAACAATTATATTGTCATTCCGAACCCGGGGGTAGGCCAAAGCGCAAGAGTGAGGAATCTCCCTGATATGAAAAAGAGTCATCAGCGTATACAATAGCAAGGAGATTCCTCACTCCAACGCAAAAAATCAGCCCAAAGGATTTGGAATGACAGCCTGATTTATAAATATTATTATTAAATTTGCCTTGTATGAAAAACCTAAAGATTATATTTTTATTTCTAATTGCAATTACATACCAGGTTCATTGCCAAAACATAAAATGGACATTTAAGGATTTGGTTATTAGTAAAGACAAAGAGATAACTGAAGAAATAACTATTACGGGCAATGTCACGATAAAAGCCGGAGCTACATTAACGCTCAAAGGAAGATTATTAATGTCAACCGGAAGCAAAATAATAATCGAACCTGGCGCCCAACTAATAATAGACAGCGGCATCTTAACAAACGCCTGTTCAGGAATGTGGCAAGGCATAGAGGTATGGGGCACAAAAGACCAGCCCCAGTCTCTTGTCTATCAAGGTATGGTTAGAGTACAAAACGGCGGTACTATTGAAAATGCAGTCTGTGGAATAAGGGCTGTTAAAATGG
>JAUVIX010000123.1 GCA_030592565.1 Chlorobiota bacterium | reverse complement strand
CGGGAAGGTAAATATCGGCGACAGGATTACGGCATATCTTGAAGACAGGAAAATGTTGGATTTTTTGATAAAATGATGTGATTATTCATCTGACATTTATGACTTTATACTTTCAGGACTTTTGACGAATGAGCACAACGGCATAAGCTGCAATTCCCTCCTCACGGCCGGTAAAGCCAAGCTTTTCGGTTGTAGTTGCCTTAATGGAAATATTATTCTTACTCAGGTTGGTTGTTTCTGATAAGGCAATTAACATATCAGGAATATAACCTGCAATTATAGGCTTTTCAAGACTAACGGTAGAGTCAATATTATTTATAACATAGCCTTCCTGGTCAAGTTTATCACAAACTTCCCGCAACAATACCTTACTATCGATACCTTTGTATTTAGGATCAGTATCAGGAAAGTGAAACCCGATATCCCTGAGATTTGCGGCGCCGAGAATGGCATCGCAGATTGCATGTATCAGCACATCCCCATCAGAATGCCCAACAGAACCTTTGTCAGAATCTATTTTCACTCCACCAATCCAAAGCTCATTTCCCTCTTTAAGCTTGTGAACATCAAAACCAAAACCTACTTTTATCATCTGATAATATTAATTAAGGGGCGCAAGTTATAAAATTAATTGATTCAAGCAAAAAGGGCTGACACAATTTTGCATCAGCCCTTTTGTATATTTTATAAATATCTAATTACCAACGGAGTCAAAATTAAATGTAAGAGTAAATCTTAGTGTATTAGCCAATGGGTTATTTTGCTGAGTAGGAATAAGATAAGAGAAATCAAGCCCGAAGACATTATATCTCAAACCAAGACCAAGTGTAAAGAACTGACGGTTACCTTTCATCGCACTTTCGTGAAAATAACCTGCACGAACACCAAATTGTTTATCATACCAATACTCAACTCCTACAACCCAGATAAATTCTTTCATCTCTTCGCTAAAACCACCTGGTGCATCGTAAAATGATTGAATCATACCGGGAACGACATTCACATCAGGGTCCATTCCTGCCTCAATTTCAGGTTTACCATCAGGTCCGATTACCTGTTGGCCTGTTGAGTCGTCAATTTTATAGATTGGAGGCGTAGGAACCAGCAGCTTATTCAGGTCGAGTGAAAACCTAAAAGAGTTATAGTCATCAATATCAATTCCAAAGGAGCCACCCAATCGCAGGTTTGTGGGAATAAAATCTTTGGACTGATCATCATCTGAGTATGAAATCTTTGCTCCAATATTTGAAATATTCATTCCAAAACTTAAATCTGAACCAGCAAGGCCGCCTATACTTAAGTCTGTCTTATAAAAGACAGCGACATCAGCAGCAACTGATGTTCCGGCTTTTGTTGAAACACCCTGAACAAATTGGCCCTGAGTCAGATTAGAATAAATGAATCGTCCGACCACAGAACCCGAGAACTTTTCAGAAAACTTGCGAGAATAACCTGCATCAATAGCGAATTCATTGGGTTTATAATTTCCTATTACTTCACCCTGAATATCAGTAAATGTAATATCTCCAAGCGAGAAGTATGTTAGTGAAGCATGAACGGCCTGCTTGTCACCAATCTTCTTAAAAAATGTAAGGTAAGCAAGATTGATATCATTAACAAGTTTCCTAAGCCAGGGGCTATACGACACGCCAAAACCCATATCTTTTTTGGCAAAGACATACTTGGCAGGATTCCAGTGTTGTGAGTTTACATCAGGGGCTGTAGCTGCGCCAACCTCTCCCATTCCTCCTGACCTGGCGTCAGGGCCAATCATTAAAAAAGGAACTGCTGTAGTAATTGTGTTTTGTGATTGTTGTCCGATGTAATTTGGTTTATCCTGAGAGCTTGCAAAAAATGGTGTGAAACCTAATATTGCTCCCAAAAATAAAATGATTGTCTTTTTCATAAACTAATTATTGTGAATAATCCTAATAATTTTGACTGTGCAAAACTAACGCAAATTTGATATTTTAATTGCCTTTAAATAAATTGCGGTTGCAAATTAAAACAAAATAGTAATTTAGCACACTGTATTTCTGCGAAATAATTTAAGTTAACTTACTTATTACGGTTTTATTGTATAACAATGCGATAAATTATTAAATAGTATGCAAAAGATATTAATATTAGTTGCCGGTGGAGCTTTTGGGACCTTTGCAAGATATGTAATTTCAGGGATGCCGTACAAGTATTCGTATCCTGTTTTTCCGTGGGGGACTTTTTTAGTGAATGCAATAGGAGCATTTTTTATAGGTCTTTTTTGGGGTATTTTCGAAATAAAAAATATAACTCCTGAAGTGAGGGCATTTATTTTCATTGGTTTTCTCGGAGGGTTTACAACTTTTTCGACATATGCACTTGAGACAATGAATTTTTTTAAAGCGGGTGACATAAAAATGGCATTGATCAATATACTTGCAAACAACATAGGTTCACTTTTACTTGTTCTTGCAGGATTTTGGTTGTCAAGAGAATTTATTAACTATATAAAATAGGGATCATGAAATTGCCTGTGGAGGGATTATTAGTACGAATTTTTGTTGGCGAAAGCGACACCTATGACGGAAGACTGCTTTATGAAGCTATTGTGTTAAAAGCAAGAGAATTGAACCTGGCTGGTGCAACTGTCCTGAGAGGTATTATGGGGTTTGGAGCTGCGAGCCGTATTCATTCGGCCAGACTTTTAAGACTCTCGGAAGATATGCCGGTCATAATAGAAATTGTGGATACAAAAGATGAAATAGACAAAATAATGCCTTTCCTGGATGAAGTTGTTGGTCAGGGACTTATAACTCTTGAAAAAGCGCAGGTGATTAAATACAGGTAAGGAAAGAGAGTTGTGAGTTATGCGAACCGGAAGAATAATTGATTCCACCCCTTGCCGGCAAGGTCATGAAATATAAAATTCCCTATAATTATTTTGCAATCAGATAAGGAGCTATCTTCTGGTATAGTTCATCATAGATCAATACAGAATCTTTTAACTGGGAGACACCAGAATACTTACCAACCGTTTGCCTGTATTTAACAATAGATTTAGCTGTATAAAATTCAATATAAGGATGCCTGATTAGCTGCTTTATTGTTGCGCTGTTTATATCAATTTTTTCTATTGATTCAGGATTTACATCTACGAAATCCCTTATCCCTATATATCTAACACTATCCATTCCATATACTTCCAGCAACTGAGTTTTGGAATAGTAGCCTCCAAGCATATCCCTGTACTTCACAATGCGCCTTGCAAATGAAGGGCCAATGCCTTTTAACTGCTGAAGATCAAGAGTGTCTGCTGAATTAATCTCCACTATCACTGTATCCTTTCTGGATATGTATGATATCCTAACCGTATCGGTTTCAATATTAACGAAAGGTTCAAGAATTGCAAACTCCTCAGGCTTCATCCCATAAATACGTTTCAAATCATCTTTCTTATAAAATTTACCACCTTTATCCCTATAATTCAGAATAGTATTAATCAGCTTCTCTCTCAAGCCCATTTTTAACCACTCTTCCTCCTCAAGGGTATTGGGATCAAAGGGAAAAGGTATGATTTCAGTTGATACAACAAGTTCTTTGGTTTCACCTTTTGCCTCTTTTTCAATTTGAATATAAGGCTCCAGAACTTTGTATTCCTCCTCCGAGATACTATAAATTCTGGCAAGGTCTTCCTTTCTGTAAAACCTGCCACCCTTTTCTTCATAATTTTTAATAACCTTTATCTGATAAACTGATAATCCAATTTCTTTCCATTTCTTTTCAGAAAGTCCATTAGGATTGAAAGAAAAAGGGTGAAGGTTTTTGGCAGTATTCTCGGTTTTACCCTGATAATGGAATTTATTTTCAATCTGTTCTTTTCTAGCTTTTTGTTGAGACGCCTCAAACTCAGCTATCTCATTTGCAAATTGCGTATAATCAGATTTCTCATCATTCACTATATATGGTAACAGAATATTTATCAGGATAACCGTAAAAATCAGTACCAGTAAAACGACTATTCCCCGTTGCTCGGTACGGTTAAATGTGAAATATCCTTTTATCTTCTGATTAATAAGGTTCAATGTAGTATTATTTGAATTTATTTATCTCACCGCTTTTTAATCTTATTTGATAGTCTTGTAAATCAATTCTTATTTCAGGTGCAAGAATCAATAGTCCGAGAATGTTAGGAAATGCCATAGACAGAATCATCATATCCGAAAAATCCATTACAGAGCCAAGATTTGAGGAGGCGCCAATTACAATAAAAAACAGGAAAATTATGAAATAAGTATATTTAGCAACGTCTCTTGTTTTGAAAACTTTTTCTGAAATATCGCCAAAGAGATAATCGAATCCTTTGAGACCATAATAAGACCAGGAAATCATTGTTGAAAATGCAAACAGGAATATGGCAATAACAAGAAGATAAGGAAACCAGGAAATTACAGTTGAAAATGCCTGCGAAGTAAGTTGTGCACCTTCAAGCCCGGCCGGATTTTCATAAGTTCCTGTAAATATTAAAACCAGAGCAGTCATCGTACAGATAACAACTGTATCAACAAAAGGCTCAAGCAGGGCAACATAACCTTCAGTAACAGGGATTTTAGTTTTAACTGCGGCGTGCGCAATGGCGGCCGAGCCAACACCAGCCTCATTTGAAAAAGCAGCCCTCTGAAAACCAATAATCAAAACTCCGATAAACCCGCCCTTCATTGCATCTGCTCCGAAAGCACCATCCCAAATAAGTCTGAAAGCTTCACCTGTATGGCTGATATTCATAAAAATAATTACCAATGCCGTACCAACATAAATAACAGCCATAAAAGGGACAATCTTATCAGTAACATTGGCAATACTTTTTATTCCACCTATGATAACAACTCCCACAAGAATAGCCACAATAACTCCGAACCAAAAGCCGTGATTTGAAACATCGGGGGCAACATAGGCAAGCTGGGCAAATGCCTGATTAGCCTGGAACATATTACCACCACCCAGTGAACCTCCAATAACCAAAACAGCAAAAATAAAAGCAAGAACAACACCCAACCACTTCAACCCTTTCTTTTTCAATCCATCACGCAAATAATACATTGCACCTCCAGATACAACACCATCTTTATCTATTTTACGATATTTGACACCAAGCGTACACTCAACAAATTTAGATGACATACCGAGTAGTCCGGCAACTATCATCCAAAAAGTAGCACCCGGGCCACCTATCGTTATTGCAATCGCCACACCCGCAATATTTCCCAACCCCACTGTCGCAGATAGCGCCGTAGTTAAAGCCTGGAAGTGAGACACCTCCCCTGCATCCTTCGGGTCATCGTATTTTCCAGAAACTATTTGGATGGAATGCTTAAACCCGCTAAAATTTATAAACCGGAAAAAAATTGTAAATGTCACTGCTCCAAAAATCAGCCACAAAACAACAAGCGGAATATGTGCCTCCATTGGATTACCATCTGTTTCAAGAACGGTATCCCCTTTTTCATCTTTAATTACCGGATCGTATATCCCTGTTGCCTCAGCCGGATCCCAAAACAGAAATTCACCTAACTTGTCAACAACAGGCCTAAATGCCTGATCAATCCTGTCACTTATCGTTACTGCTTCTTTATTAAGCTCCTTTTCAATAGCACCCGGAGAATGGCCGGGTTTTAGAGTATCTGCTGATTTTGCATTAGCCAAATTACTCCCAAAGGTGATGGATAGCAATAAAAAGATCAGCAAAATATATTTTCTAATCATACCTGTGTCATATTTATTTAAATTCAAAAAAAACCAAATAATATCAACTGACTATAGATAACTATAAAAATCGTCCGCTAATGTATAGAAATATGATTAAAATATTCCTATTTTTTTTCAACCGATGAGAAGTCAGCTATTTTTTATATCTTTGACAAGAATGAATATCATATAAAAAGAGAAATGAGACAACTGGCAAGCATACAGAAAATCAGCAAATTGGAACCTATTGAAGGTGCTGACAGTATTGTAAAAGCAACAGTATTGGGTTGGCAACTTGTTGTAAAAAAAGGTGAATTTAATATTGGTGATTTGTGTGTGTATTGTGAAATAGACAGTATTTTACCCGAAAAACCGGAGTTTGATTTTTTGAAGCCACGAAAAATGCGAATCAGAACTATTAAGCTAAGAGGACAAATATCACAGGGTATTTGCTTCCCGCTTTCCATTCTTCCGTCAGGTGTTAAAATTGAGGAAGGTAAGGATGTAACTGCAATTCTTGGAATTACAAAATACGAGCCTCCCATTCCGGCAAGCCTTGAAGGTGTTGCTAAAGGCAGATTCCCTTCTTTTATCCCCAAAACAGATGAAGCAAGGGTTCAGGTATTACAGGATATCCTGGATAAATATAAAGGTGAATCATTTTTCTATACTGAAAAGCTTGACGGTAGTTCGGCCACTTATTACTTGTATGATGACCAATTTGGAGTTTGCTCAAGAAATCTTGAATTAATTGAGACAGAAGAAAATACATTGTGGAAACTTGCAAGAGAGCAAAAGATTGAGGAGAGGCTGAAAAGTTTAAATAAGAACTATGCAATTCAGGGAGAAATAATTGGAGAAAGTGTCCAGAGTAACAAGTACAAACTTAGAGGCCAGGATATCTATTTCTTCAATGTGTATGATATAGATGAGCACAGATTTCTTGATTTTGATGAATCCGTCGTGTTTTTCAAAAATCTTGATCTAAAAATAGTGCCTGTTCTTGAAACAAACTATGAACTATCCGGCAATATTGAAGAACTGGTAGAATTATCTGTTGGCAAATCAGTACTGAATGATATTCAGAGAGAAGGAATAGTTTTAAGGCCATTAAAAGAGATAGAGGATAGCAGCGGGCGTATATCATTCAAAGCAATTAATCCAAAGTTCCTGTTGAAATATGAGTAATCTACTAAGTAAAGCATAACACACAAAAAATCTATGAATACCATATTATTGAGTATCTCCTTTGATTTTGATTTTCTGCCGTTGTTTGTTGTGGCTTCTATTGCCTGGCTGGTGCCAATGTTGCTTAACCTCTTCAAACTTAAAAAGATACCGGCAGTCATTGTCGAAATAATTCTTGGATACTTTGTGGGCACATATTTTCTTGGCTCACCCGATCAGGAAAGTTATCATATTCTGGAATTTTTGGCATTATCAGGTTTTATTTTCCTAATGTTTCTTAGTGGCCTTGAGATTGACGTTGACCAGATAATCGCATCCTTTCCACGCAAAAAGCTAACAGTCTCAAGGTTTCTAAAAAACCCTCTGCTTGTTGGTCTGACCTCTTTTTTGATTACTCTGATGCTTTCTTATATCGGGGCATTGTCCTTATCATCATTTACAACCATAAACAGTCATTGGTATTTCGCGCTGATAATGGTTACTACATCAGTTGGGATAATACTGCCAGTTCTGAAAAACAGAGGTGAAATTTCAAGCAGGTTCGGGCAAATGATGATCATTGCTGCTGCAATAGCCGATATTTTAAGTATCATTTTGTTCACATTCACGGCATTCATTCTGAAACATGGTTTTAAATTAAAAATATTATTGATTGTTGCTCTCTTTGTTGCTTTCTATATCTTTTATGAAATTGGTAAGCAATTTTTCAAATTTCCTCTGTTCAAAAAATTGAGTTTCCAGTTATCGCATGCAGCATCTCAAATAAGTGTTAGGGGCACAATGCTGTTAATTTTAATTTTCGTTGTACTATCGCAATATATTGGAGAAGAGGTTATTCTTCTTGGTGCCTTCCTAAGCGGATTACTGCTCTCAAACTTTCTTCATAAAGAGAGGTCGCTGTTAATGATAAAGCTTGATGGAATGGGTTTTGGCTTTTTTATCCCCATTTTTTTTATAATGGTTGGGGCAAAATTTGAGCCTGACGCATTCAAAGAATTTGATCAGTCGTTGATATTTTTTCTAATCTTCCTTTTAATAACTCTTTTTACAGTAAAAGTAATTCCCTCATTTTTATGGGTCAGATTATTTGGGATCAGAAAAGCTATTTCCGGCGGATTTCTTATGTCTTCAAGGCTAAGTCTTATTATTGCTGCTGCTGCTATTGGCCTTGATCTTGGTGTCATCTCTCCAGGACTAAATGCCAGCTTCGTTCTTATGGCTGTGTTAACCTGCTTCCTGTCTCCACTTATCTATAATCAGTTAAATCCTCCTGATATTCTGGAAGGTGAAAAGACAGTTATTATCGGAGGAAGCAGTACGAGTGTTTTGCTGGCGCGACGTCTTCATATTCATGAAAAAGCTGCCATTATTATTGAAATGAATGAATCAAGGTGTAAGGATATCAGATCGAAAGGATTAAGCGTAATAAGAGGCGATGGCCTTAATCTGGATATTTATGATAAGATCAAACTTAAACCTGAAAATTATGTTGTTGTTGACACTGCATCAGATGAAAGAAATATAAAAATTTGCGAATTACTCAGAAAAGAGATTGGACACGAGCGCATTATCTCGAGAGCCGGACACCTCTCACTTGATCGTGCTATGAAAAAACTTGAAGTGGAAACCGTTGATGCTGTGAAAGTAATAGCAACAACTATCGAAAATCTGATTATCAGGCCAACCACATATCACACTCTTGTTGAATCATTTGAGAATTTCAGCGTTGAGGAAATTCAAGTTAGAAGCAATGCGATTGACGGTTTGCAGGTTAAGGAAATCCCTTTTCACAAAGATGCTATCCTTATGATGGTTAAGCGAGCCAATGAATCGTATATACCTCACGGGGAAACATATTTCAGAATTGGGGACACAGTCCATGTTTTCGGTACCGATTCAGCACTCGAAAATGCCAAGGAAGTGTTAAGGGGTAAACCATAAATAATAATAATCAGGGTAATGGCAAATATATTTTGTCCGCTTTGGATATCTCGTACCTAACGGCACTTACGTTGCTGTATTCTATTTTCCTACCGATATTTCGTCCCTAACGGGACTAAAGAGTCAAATCAGGCAAGGTGAAAACTATATCTTCAGTCCAGCGAATCAACACAATACGCTTTAATGCATAAATTAAATTTCAGGAATTCATATTCACTATTAGCGCCGGTTTCATACCAGGCATCAGGCCATTGGTTGATATCGTGATTGATCCAGCATTTTCCTGATGTCAGATGTGGGTTGGAATATTCCTTAACATACTTCTCAACAGGCATAGGCATTGAAACTCCCGGAACTATGTAGCGCATCTGAATATAAAACTCCTCCCCTTTCTTTAGCCTTACAGGCTGTTCCAGATCAAAAGTATAATAGCCGGCGTATTGGCAATTTCTTTCAGGGATTGTTGCTGACTTCCCAGACAAAGTGCCGGTGGTTTCATCAAAACCCTTATAAACTGTGGTATAAATTCTGGTATTATGATGGTTTACCGAAGTGCCGATTTTTGTTATTTCACAATTGCTTTCAGCAGTATATCTAACAAGCCCATAAATTATACTGTCATTATAACCATACGAAAAGTATGTACCGAGTGTATCGTAATAGTATATTTGAGACAAGGAATCATAAGGAATCCACTTGTTCCAGATTGAATT
>JAUVIX010000193.1 GCA_030592565.1 Chlorobiota bacterium | reverse complement strand
TGTACTTTCAAATTCATTTGGGTTTGGAGGTAATGATTCATCAATAATATTTTCGGTAGTATGAGTGTTTTTATAAATGGAATAGGAGCAATAACACCGCAAGGTTGTTTTCCTTCTGAGGATTTTTTGAAGGAGATGAACATTTTCGATCCTGGATGGCTGACTGTTATTGAACCTGAATATAGAAATTTCATAAAACCAGTCCCATTACGCCGGATGAGTAAAATTATTAAAATGGGACTTACATCTGCTTTGATGTGTTTGAATGATGCCAAAATTGAAAATCCTGATGTTATTATAACAGCTACCGGATTAGGGGCTGTTGAGGATACTGACAAGTTTCTGGATAATCTTACAGATGATAATGAAAGCCTGTTAAATCCGACCCCTTTTATTCAGTCAACACATAATACTGTTGCTGCACGGATTGCCATCGAAACAGGCTGTCGTAATTACAATATGACTTATGTTCATAAAAATGCTGCCTTTGAGCAAGCCCTTCTTGATGCTTTTTTGAAAATTGAGAACCGTGAATATGGGAATATTCTTGTCGGTGGTACCGAAGAAATGACTGAAGCTAATTACATCCTAAAAATGAATGTTGATTTATGGAAGGAGGATGTGTGCAGCTCGGAATTAATGAAGAATAATTTTACCAAAGGCACGATTGCGGGTGAAGGATCGGTATTTTTTAATCTATCACAGGATAAAGATAACGGTAGCTATGCTGAATTGAAAAGTACAAAGACATTATACAAATTGCCTTTTGGTCTTAATGAAGCCTTGGTTGATTTCCTTACTTCTGCTCAATTAACTCCCGAAGATATTGATGTCGTATTATTGGGCATAAACGGTAATATGGAAGAGGATTTTATTTATGATACTGCCAATGAATTGTTCAAAAATAGTTCTTTGGCCTGGTACAAGCATCTGTGTGGAGAATATGAAACGTCATCAGCTTTTGCAATGCTAATAGCATTATGCGTATTGAAAAATCAAAAAATTCCGGAGGTGGTCAAATTAAATAATATCCCTGCGAAAGAGATAAAAAATGTATTGATCTACCAGCAACGGTTTAACAGAAATCATTCCTTTACAATTTTGTCAAAATGCTGAATTACCGAAATACAACAGTAAGTTTCTTTTTCCTCGTGCTTATTCTTATAGTTTTCGGGGCGGCAGGTATTATGTTGTTTTCGCTGGTAGCTATACTGTACATTTCGTTGCTGGCACTTGGGTCAGCAAGAATTCAAATGAACTTTTATCTTAAATCTATTAATAGAGGATCCCCTGATAAGGCAAAAGTTGCACTGACTTTCGATGATGGTCCTGATGAAAAGACAACATCAGAAATACTGAATGTTTTGGAAAAACATCAGATAAAAGCAGTCTTCTTCTGTATTGGTAATAAGATTGAGATAAACAAACATATTTTAAAAAGAATTAGTGATAACGGCCATCTTGTTGGAAATCACTCCTGGTCGCATGCATTTCTATTTGATTTTTTTCCGCCAGGGAAAATGATTCTGGAAATAAAAAAAACAGATGCTATCATAGAAAAAGTTACAGGTAAGCAGGTTAACATTTTCCGGCCTCCTTATGGCGTGACGAATCCCTTCCTCTCAAGGGCAATAAAAAAAACCAGACACACGGTTATAGGCTGGAGTTTACGAACTTTAGATACCACTCAAAAAAGTGAAAAGGTACTGGAGAAACTTGAGAGACAGTTAAAAAACGGTGATATTATCTTGTTTCACGATACACAACAGGAAACAGTAAGACTCTTAGATAAGGCAATAATGGTGATAAAAAATAAAGGTCTCGAAATTGTAAGACTTGATGAATTAGTTACAATTAATTGATTTTGTTTACCTTTCTTGTTGAAGCAGGGCTCATTCATTTTTTTTCTTATTTTTGCTGAATATTAGCAGATAAAACAGGCGCAGAATAGCTCCAAAACAGAAAGAATATGCAGAAAGGCTTATATGTATTTATTGTTATTTTTATTGCTGTATTATCTGGAAATGCACAACCGGAAGGATTTACGAAAGTTGCTGATACTGCTTACATAAGTCAAAAGGTAAATGAAGTAGCTTCTAAAACCAATTCTATCAATACGGAGTTTATTCAGGAGAAGAATCTGACCTTTCTTGATGAGATGATTATTTCAAAAGGGATACTCCTGTACAAAAAGCCTGACATGCTACGTCTTGAATACACCAGCCCGTACACCTATCTGCTTATTTTAAATGAAGGGAAATTGTTGATTAAAAGTGATGATAGTGAAATAAAAGTCAATCTGGAATCAAGCAGGATGTTTAATGAGATAAACGATTTGATAATAAACTCTATTCAGGGCAAAATATTGAATATGCCAGACCTATCCACTCTCTTCTATGAAAATAGCGATTCGTTTTTTATACAACTTTGGCCTGAACAGGAAGAATTGAAAAAATTTATTAAAACCATTGAATTGTTTATCAGTAAGAAGGATTATACGGTCACTGATTTTAAGGTTATTGAGTTGTCTGATGATTACACTCTGATCAAATTTGTAAACAAAAAGATAAATGAAGAGATACCTGACGAGCGTTTTAATACTCAGTAGTCTTTTACTGTTTTTTGAATCCTGCAGTAGTTTGCGCCATCAGGGATATCGAAAGGAAACTGCCAATAACCGGGTATTAATTCCGGTTTTCGGGCCTGATTTTGATAAGTCGTTGTATAATGTAAAGATAACTTTTGGAAAAAACAGTTTTACGAGCCTGGCTGTCATAAAACAGATACCTGAAAATAAGTCGTTCAGGCTGGCTCTTCTAACCGAAGCAGGCATGCGCCTGTTTGAGATGGAGGTTATGAAGGATGGGAGCTCCCGTGTAAATTATACGAGTGATTTCTTGAATAAAAAGGCAATTGTCAAAAAACTGAGTTCTGATTTCGGGTTGCTTTTTACTGGTGATTCGTGTAATATAAAAAAGGTTTATTCAATGTCAGATGATAGCGGAAACTATGTTATCAGGATGAAAGAAAATGGGTCAAAAGACTATTATTTTTCTTCTGACGCTAAAGGCCCTGTTAAAATCAGTGAGCGAGGTTGCACATATGGAAAGACATCGGTCTTTTTGAATCAATATGGAAAAAGAGGCCCGCAGGAGATTATTTTTACACATAAAATGTTAAAATTTGAAATCAGTTTAAAACAGATAAATTATCCCGGATGGAATTAAGGTCAATATATGAGATCAAATTGTTTGAGTTAGTTAATCAGGAGGTTAAGGCCGAAATTATTTTCAACAAGAATCATAAGGTTTTTGATGGGCACTTCCCGGGTAATCCTATTGTGCCGGGGGTGGTCCAGATTCAAATAATGAAAGATTTACTGGAGAGAGCTTTACAAAAAAATGTCTTTCTGAACCGTGCAAAGTCTATCAAATTTTTGAATGTAATTAATCCGTATGAAGTTAGTGAGGTTCTTTTTGAAATTATGTTTGAACAGCAATCAGAGAGTAGTTTTAAAGTAAAATGTGTTGTAAAAACAAAAACACAGGTTTATATGAAATACTCCGGAAAGGCATTGGTTCAGGCAGATAAATAGAATAGTTTGCTTTTCATATTATTTGATTTTATTTGAGTTTTGTTTCTTTGCAATTTGAAATTTCTGGTTTATCCAGGTTAGGGTCGGGAGTATTTAAGTTTACTTTTGATATTTTAGAAAAAATTGTTACGTTTGCATAGATATAAACAAACTCTTAATTATCTTTAAACAGGATGTAATTGCGTATTTAAATTGAAAAAATGAATACAAATATTTCATCATTTATAAAAGGAATATTGATAATTGTTGGAGTTCATCTTTCCTTTTTCTCCTTTTCTCAAACAGAAGTAGATGATAAAGATGAAAAGAATGATACAACCTCGTTTAATAATAAGTTGGATATGATAAATGCAACTATGGAAAAGGTTGTGAAATATTCTCCTTTACCTATTATTTCATATTCAACAGAGACGGATTGGATGTTCGGACTTACAAAATATAACGGCTTTCGTATTGGTGGGAGTGGCCCGGGCGATACAACAGTCCAGCCGTCTCATATCACCTCACTTGCTTATTTAACTCTGAATCACCAATATAAGATAGGAACAGAAATTGACCTTATGTTTGGAAAAAATAAATACAGGAGTCATACTCAGATTTATTATCTTGATTTTCCTGATTACTATTATGGACTTGGAGATACTACCGATATTAATGATGAACGTCTCGTAAACTCAAGAAATCTTGAAATTTCTACGGGCTTTGAATATAACATTGCAAGGCAGTATTATATAGGGGTTTACTATGAGTATAGTAATTATTATGTTTTGGATTATAATGATACTCTTGATTATCCTGGTAAAATCGACCTGGTACCAAATGAAGGATTGCAATCGGGCATAGGTTTTATTTTTGCAAGGGAAACCCGCGACAACAGATTTAATGCAACAAAAGGTTCATACTTATTTGTTAAATATATGAATTACGGAAAATGGATTGGTAGTAAATTCAATTATAATCTTATCCTTGTTGATTACAGAAATTATTTTACTCCGGTTAAATTTCTGACAATTGCAACACAGATATACACAGAAGGCCGTTTTGGTGATGTGCCCGTTCAGTCACTGGCACTTATGGGAGGAGATAACCGGATGCGTGGTATATATCTCGGAAGGTATCGTGATCATACTCTTATTGACTGTCAGGTTGAGCTTAGGTTTCCAATTGTTTGGATTTTTGGAGGAACTGTATTTGGTGGTCTGGGTGAGGTAGCTCCGGATTATGGTGCATATACTTTTGACGGAATCCATTGGTCTGCCGGAGCCGGATTAAGGTTGATGGTTGATAGCAATAGCAGAACAAATTTGCGTTTTGATGTCGGTTTTTCGAAAGACAGAATGCTTTTCTTCTTTACTTTCCTTGAGGCATTTTAGCCAGGTTATTTTTTATGGCTGATTATACACCCTTAGAATCATACCATCATAAAAAGTTTGATATTGTTTAAGTGGTAATGTTGCCGGACCTGAAAAAGGGCTGCCATCGGTTAAAAGAAATCTTGACATACAACATGAATCAACTGCAGTTATACTTGATTCATCTGCTTCCACTATTGCACAATCCTTTTCAGGATCGTAAGGGCAGCATCGTTCATAAGCCAAAAAGGTATTCTGGTCGTACCTGTAAATAATAATCCCTTTGTAACCCTCATCATTTACATAAATCCAGGTGCTTACCGGAATAGGATTTATCGAATTGGGATAAAGCTCAAAGCTTACGTACACATTGGGTATTAATCCTTGCTGTTTCTCATTTTTATCGCACGAAGGGATAATAAAAAATGCCATTAACAACAGAATACTCAGTAATATGATATGATATTTTTTCAATTTATATTAAATTAAGGTGCAAAATTACAATAATTATTAGTAATTTTCGACCATTAAAACGATGAATAGCATTTTTTATTATTTGCTTTTATTAAGATTATCAAGGTTTTCGTGAAATTATTTAAGTATTATATAATAATTGTTTCTGTTTTTATGATTTCCTTTTTTGGAGGGTGTAAAGGCTCTGAAGGGACTAAAAAACAAAAACAGGCATATAAGGCTCAAAAGAAGAGTGCTAAAGAAATTGAGAAATTACAAAAGGCTGAGATTAAGTCTCACTACGACTTACAGACAAAGGAAACTCAGAAACGAATGAAAAAGAGCCTGAAGAAAGCAAAGAAATATAACAAAAAACAAAGAAAAAAAGGCTCAAAATGTAAGTAGTTTAGAAATTATGAAAACTATTGTTTTAAAGGTCATTGTATTGTTTTGTCTTACTGGGTTTTTTATCAAAATTCCTGTCGTTTCACAGGAATTGGGGAATATTGAATTTCAACGCCTTGCCTCGGAAAATATAAAGCTGGAAAAGGGGTTATCACAAAACTGGGTTTACTCAATTATTCAGGACAAATATGGATATATGTGGTTTGGTACCTGGAATGGACTGAACAGATATGATGGTTATAACTTTGTAACATATAATATTGAAGATGGACTCAGTGATCATTCAATTTACACGCTTCTTGAAGATAATGAGGGAATAATTTGGATAGGAACTGATAAAGGTTTTAACCGTTTCGTCAGAAAGACCAGGACTTTTACAAAATATCTCCATAATGCAGATAGTATCAATGGATTGGTCAACAATAGAGTGAATGTTATAATTCAGACAGGGGATAGTACAATTTGGATTGGCACCGGAGATGGATTAAGCAGGTTTGATAAAAAGAGTGAAAAATTTGTTTCCTATTTCTCCAAACCACAGGATTTTTTAAGCCCCAGAAGTAATTATATCATTGATCTGTATGAAGACCGCAATGGCATTATTTGGATATCAACATCTTTTGGGCTGATTAAATTTGATCCTACCACAGAAAGTTCAATAAGATTTTATCATATTGATGACGACCCCTCCACAATATGCAGCAATAATGTCAGAAGTGTATTGCAGGACCAGAAAGGTAATTACTGGGTAGGAACCCGGAACGGCTTGACCCTTCTTGACTCATTAATGCACGTTATAAAGCATTATTATAATGACCCTGATAATCTAAATAGTTTAAGTAATAATTGGGTTAGAGAGATTTATGAGGACTCAAAAGGAAATATCTGGATAGGTACAGGTGGTGGCGGTTTAAATCTGATGGATATAAAAAGCGACACTTTTATCAGGTTTAAAAATATACTGAATGATCCGGGAAGCCTCAGTAATGATAAAGTCTATTCAATTTTTGAGGATAAAACAGGCAATATATGGGTTGGTACCTTCAAAGGTGTAAATATGATCAGCAGGTATTACAGTGACTTTAAGCATTGCTACCGCCGAACCAATGATAATTCATCTATCAGTAATAATTTTGTTTGGACTTTTACGGAAACAGACGATAGCCTGATATGGATAGGTACCTCCAACGGGGTTAATGTTTTTAATACTAAAACAAAAAAATATTTTGAAATTTCCCTGAATGTTCAGGAACAGGTGGAAATTTCAGGCTTTGATGTCAGGACCATACTATATACTCCCGAACTGAACTGTATGTGGTTTGGAACTTATGGTTTGGGTTTATACAAATATTCAATG
>JAUVIX010000300.1 GCA_030592565.1 Chlorobiota bacterium | reverse complement strand
GCTATTAACAGTCTTAAGTTGACGCTTATGCCCGTAGGGATGCCCTACAAAAATTATGAGAACCAATCCTTTATAGTATCAATCCGGTATTAATATCAAAAGATTTGGGCTAAAGCCCTTTGTAATAAAATAATAAAATCTTTATAATAAGCGGCATAAATGCCGCTCCTATTTAGGGTCTGCTGAAAAAGTCTGTGGTGCATCAGATACAAAGCCGCAAGGCGAAGTTGTATAGTAATACTACGATGCCGAAGCAATATAGTAGATGATGTGCCACAGACTAATATAATAAATGCAAGGTTTTATTGCCATATGTGGTAAAAAGCTAGCACTTTAATAAACAATATTTATCATAATTAACAGTAATTCTAATGATTATGTGTTTTTCAGCAGACCCTATTTATTTTTTGTTAATTTATAAACTATTAATAGGAAGCCGTCCAAACCGTTGAATTTACTGTCATTTTGAACGGAGTCGAAAAATGTATTAACCTCAATATCTACATCCCTAGTCCTCATCCGGCTGAAACTCAAGAATGTCGCCGGGTTGGCAGTTCAGCACCTTACAAATTAAATTTAAGGTGGAGAACCGGATCGCTTTTGCTTTTCCCTTTTTTAAAATCGACAAATTCGACATGGTAATACCAACTTTTTCAGAAAGCTCTGTCAAACTCATTTTACGTTTGGCGAGCATTACGTCTAAATTCACAATAACTGCCATGATCTAAATCGTTAAGTCTTGTTCCTGTTGCAATTTTAACCCTGTAATAAATATGTGAGCAAGAACCCAGATAAAGAGGGCAAGAAACAAAATGCCGGAATAATTTGGGATTTCATCCGTAAGACGAATATTCTCAAATACAAGATTTTTTACAATAATGTAGTAAAAAATACGCATATAAATAACCGTAAAAAGCCAGAATCCCACAATTCCGTAAGAGAGCTTTTTTAATAATTCAATATTCCTGATATTAAATGTATTCCCGTTCTTCACATTCCAGATAAAAGTCTGGAATATCCAGGTAAGGTAAGTTGCAGCTAAAGCAACCAGCAATATCACAATACCAATCCTCTTTGTTATAAATGAATGAGTATTAAAAAAATGGATACTCGTTGTTGCATCAACCAATTCGACTTTAACATCCTGATTGTTCAGATGCAAATTACCAATCTCCATAAAATCAACCTTAACAGGCAATCGGGTGTGCAACTGCATATCATCACCAAAAAAATTGGTGTATAAGAGGATGTTAAATACTATTGCCAGCAGCGAGATTAGCACCAGCATTCCAAGAGAGAAATTTGTCAGCCAGTAAATTACTCTGATACTCAAAGGTGCTTTTTGTGTTTTCATAATGTTGTTTTTTAAAATTAATTCTGCGCAAAGATACAAACAATTAATTAATAAACAACATTTTTTTATTGTTTTTCGATAATTATTTACTTTTCATCAATAATTTGATTGTCGTTTTAAAAAGTTCAAAAACCCTTAACACTCAATGAATTTTAAGTTGAATATTACAATTTTTTGACCATCAACTCCTTAAACTTCTTCTCATTCCACAAATCAATCATCTCCTTAAACTTTTTATAAGAAGATACCGGTATTGTATTTTGTGTGATTTTAATGGAGCGTTTAATATTTATTATATTTCCGGATTGTGTTATTTCGATCATCATCTCCCCAAAAGAGTCCTTCTTATCAATCTTATTAAGGGGATTTAAAAGAACTACGCTATCAGGTAAAGTAACTGTCAGCTCGTAGCTTTCATCTATTGCAAAAGGCACTTCTAAGGTCGTTTCCCTTTTGGATGTAAGATAGTGAAGCCCCCAGGAATCAACACCTTTATTACAAGCAGGCAGCTTAAAAATATAATATCCTGCATTACCTTTCAGAGGTTTATCATTCTCAAGTTTAAAGGTAGCTGTCATCCTGGTTTGTGCCATATTTTTCAGTTCAAAAGAAGATACTGATCCTGAAATCAATCTTTTAGCATAGGCCGAATCTTTCATCAGCTCAAAATAGGGGTTTACCCTGTTAGTAAGTACCAGCTCCGCATTACCTGTCATTTTAAGAGAATCATCAAAACTAACGGAACCTGAAAGTGCCAAAACGTTATCCTGTTTCCCAATTTTTTCAATGCGCAGAGGTTTATCAGCATCAAGTGAAATAACTGAATAACCGGCAGATTGATAAATCAGATTTTGTGTCGATGTACTTGATGGTGAAATATAGAACTGCTCCATCTCCCTTGGATTAACCTGTACGAGGTATTGATTAATAAGAGGTAAACATCCAACATTCTCATCATAGAAAAGCGCAGCGATTGTTATAACCGGATTGGCATTTATGCCAACTTTGCACAACAAAGCACTCAGCAAAATACTCTTTTCAAACTGTGTACCTCCATTACTTTTCCAGACGTCAACCGCATTTCGAATTATCCAGCCGGAATATTGCTGATTCAGTGGATAATAGTTTACATCCTTCACCACCATCTTTTGAATTTCCAAAACTTTCGTCACATCATCCTTTGCATTATCAGCAATTCTGGCAACAGCCTCATCCATTGATTTATCGGTTTTATATTGAAAAGCCTCCTGATCTGTCAAATATTTATACATCTGATCCATATTTGCGATGCTAAACACTAACCTCGGCTCATCACCCGAATGCTTTTGTCTGAATGCTTCGTGCGAACTTTCACTTATCCCGGTAAAGGTAAAAGTGTAAACTTTTTTTTCCTCCTTCTCTGTTATTTGCGGACTTGTTCTGATGTTAAAGACTTTATAATTCAACTCCTTATCAGTAGGAATTTTAACAATTATAACCTCCTCGTTTACAGGTGACGATTCTTTAATAATCTCATCACCCATAAGTGCAGGATAATATCCGGCATCACTGTGCAAAGTATAATCAAGCTCAATTGTAGCGTTTACCTCAAGGCCTGTATGTGTTACTACCATCTCACGCAATTGGTTGTAATATGGAGCATTTGCAGCAGCACGTGGCAGAACTTCATTAAAAGCATTTTCAGGGGTTTCGATTATCTTTCCGTCTTCCTGAATTGTACGACTGGTGCTTATTTTTATCTGCTGATGATTGGGGTTGAAAACAATAAATGTCTCCCCATAAAGCCGGTTAAAGGAAAAGTGTGTGAGCAGTTTGAGCTTTTTATAATAATGATAATCAAGACTACCATCATCATTCAGGGTATATTCTTTAACTATCTTTTCAAATATTGCATCCGACTTCGGGCTCTTCTGGCTGTAAACAGTTAGTATTGCTAAGGTGAGAAATATGCTTAATATAGATTTCATAATCGTATGTTTTTCTAATGTTTATGTTCGTATTAACTACTTCACAATTGATAAAACTACAGGCTCGTCCATTATCTTCTTTTGCATCAAAACCGCTTCACGGAATGAGCCCCACTCTTCCGGATCATATATTCGTTTCTTGAATTTCAATATTTCAGAAACTTTAACCGTGTTGCCTTCAATCTGATATCCGCCTTTGAAAGATGCTCCATCGCCACTCGTCATTTGTATATCAGGAATAAATTTCACCTTTACCTCTGATGGCAACTCCACAGTCTCATTTAGCTTAACAAGTCTCGAACAGCGATCACGAAACTGATATTTTCTCTCTTTAAGGCTTGTGCTGATATAAAGATGAGGCATTGCCCTTTTGAATACTCCTGAAACCGAAAACGGAACAAAAATAATTTCATCATCAGTTATAGTAGCATAATCGGGAATCCGGTATTTTACTTTAATATGCAACGGACCTGCAAGATAATCCATAGGATTACCCCAATCCATACTTACAATCTCAGCTCTCGGATACACTGACATCAACTCCTTTTCAAGTGCGCTGCTCCAGTTATATCGATAGCTACTGGTAAACATTCTTCTTATTGAAGCATCCTCCTGCCCTTCTGCATCAATAGTAAATTCGCCTTCAAGAGCACCATCTTTATTAAGTTTTGATTTCCCTGTCAGATAAAAGTAGTGATTTTCAGGAGGAGAGATAGGCGTAATCATCAGGTCGGCTCCTTCGGGAACCCCCATCAGATAATTTTGTTGTTGTTCCAGGCTCGACCATAGCTCTCTTACAAAAGGAACCCAGGTCGGATCTAAAATTTCATATTTACCATTTCGATGTTTCACAATAGTAATGCTGTGATTAAATTGGTCAGCAGGAATACGATCGATGCGCGAGCCTGCCATTGTCATTGCAGCATACGATTCAAATCCCGCTGCCCTTAACATTGTTATCAGAAGCCCGGCTTTGTCTTTGCACACTCCGCAACGGTCAGTAAAGTTCATTTCACCAGTATGCAATGTATATCCTTCACCTTTTCACATTGAGATACCTGAATAACGTATATTGTCAGCTTACCAGTGAGTAAGAAGTGCTATGGAGTCCTGCTCGTTTTTTGCATCTTTCAAAATATCATTAACTTTAGCATCAATATCAGGAGTAGATTCAAAACTGCCGAAGTCCTCATTTACTTTATAAAACCATAACGACTTGGCTTCCCAGTCAGGACTTGTGGATAACAAAAGTTTGGGAAACTCGTCTGACGATGAAACCATATTCGGTTCACGGTCGGGTTGTGTG
>JAUVIX010000259.1 GCA_030592565.1 Chlorobiota bacterium | reverse complement strand
TTTCAACATAAGTTCCGTCGGTTATCCTTTTAAGTCCCTTGAAAATAACCGGATGATGTGAAATAATCAGGTTACAGCCTTTAGTTAAAGCCTCTTCAATAACCTTTTCAGTCACATCTAAAGAAATTAATATTTTGCTTATTTCCGCGTCACTATTACCAACTAACAACCCGGCATTATCATAAGATTCCTGCAGACTCAGAGGAGCAATCCTTTCAAGTTCGTATGTTACTTCTTTGATTTTCATTTCAAATAAATTTTAGCGGTTCAAATTTATATAAAATTTTGTACTTTTATCGGATGAAATTCAGTCAATTCATATTACTACCGTTTTCATTAGTTTACGCCTTTGCAACAGCCGTCAGAAACAAGCTGTTCGACTGGAACATACTGAGATCAAAGTCTTTTGACAAACCTATAATTTCGGTAGGTAATCTCAACGTTGGGGGAACAGGAAAGACTCCCCACGTTGAATATCTTATCAACTTTTTAAAGGATGAATTTAAAATTGCCACATTAAGCAGAGGATATAAAAGAAAAACCAAAGGTTTCATTATTGCCTCAGACAATAGCTCAGCTTCAGAAATTGGAGATGAGCCATATCAAATCAATCGAAAATTTCCAGGGATAACAGTTGCAGTTGATGAAAAGCGGGTTCATGGGATAAACGAATTGCAAATCCTTTCTAATCCCGACATTAATTTACTTGATGATGCTTTTCAACACAGATATGTAAAGCCGGGACTTTCCATCTTGCTGACTGATTACCATAATTTATACACAAATGATTATCCTATCCCTTCAGGCAGATTGAGGGAGTGCAGGTCGGGGGCAAAACGGGCAGATATTATCATTGTCACAAAAAGCTCAAAAGTACTATCTCCAATTGTCAGAAAAGATATTGAGGAGAAGATCAAGCCAAAGAGCCGGCAAAAGGTGTTTTTCTCATATATCGAACACGGATATTTCACATCCCTGAATGGTGAAGAGCTGAAAGCTAAGAAAATATTCTTCACCTCAATACTACTTGTCGCAGGCATAGCCAATTCATATCCTTTGGAAGTTTACCTGAAAAAACATTGTGATGAACTGGAAGTGATGAAATACCCCGACCATCATAACTATTCTGAAAAAGATGTTACCAAAATAATTGAAACATTTGAGAAGATTTTCAGAAAAAATAAGATAATTGTCACTACGGAAAAGGATGCAATGCGATTTATTCAGCCTGGCATAATAAATCATTTAATATCTTTGCCGGTCTTTTATATTCCGATCAGAACGGAATTTCATAAACAGGATAAAACAAAATTCAATAAATATATTTTAGATTATGTTAGAAAAAATTCAGGAAACAATTAAGCACATTCAACAAAAGATTGATTTCGAACCTCAAATAGGCATTGTTCTCGGGACAGGTCTCGGCGGCTTAACAAAAGAGATAGAGACGATAGCAACCTTACCATATAAAGATATCCCAAATTTTCCGGAATCAACTGTTAAGGGCCACGAAGGCAAACTCATTTTCGGCAAACTTGGTGGGAAGAACGTGGTTGCAATGCAAGGCAGATTTCATTTTTATGAAGGATACACAATGCAGGAAGTTACTTTCCCGATCAGGGTTATGAAATTTCTAGGGGTTAAGTTGTTAATGCTTTCAAATGCTGCGGGTGGAGTTAATCCCAATTATGAGATTGGCGACCTGATGATCATAAAAGACCATATCAATCTTATGGGGAATAATCCTTTGATAGGCAAGAATCATACAGGGCTTGGCCCACGCTTCCCGGATATGAGCGAGGCTTATGACAAAACGATTATCCGTCACGCAGCAAAAATTGCAAGACACAACGGCATTAAATTTCAGGAAGGTGTTTATGCAGCCGTTACCGGCCCGACCTTTGAAACACCTGCCGAATACAAATATATTCACATTCTTGGTGCTGATGCAGTAGGCATGTCAACTGTGCCGGAGGCCATAGTTGCACGACATATGGAGCTACCCTGCTTTGCAGTTTCGGTTATCTCCGACCTAGGTGTTGAAGGTAAGATAGTTGAAATAACACACGAAGAGGTTATTGATGCAGCAAGTATGGCAGAGCCAAAAATGACGCTTATGGTGAAAGAGATGATTGAGAAGGTAAAGTTGTAGGGCTATTTGTTTTGAAAGCATAAAACTTAAGTAACATTAATTTAGAAAGTTACAAATCTCTTCAAAAAATCAAAACTATTAATAAATCATTAAAAATGGATGTACCACAAATTACATTCTAGTCATTCCTGAAAATTTTGGCATTTATATAAAATCTTGATATAGTTTCAAATGTAGGAGTGAAGCTCCGAAATGTAATAACAAAGGTTGTAGCGAAGCGAAAACCTTTGATTTTGATGTACTAACAAGTTAGCTCTGAAAGAGCGAAATGTATAATTCTCATTTTATGACCTGTCGGGCTTTCAGCCCTTACATATTACTTTGCTTTTTGCACAGGACTTTGCTACGCTTCGTCCTGTGTTTGCACCTGTCATCCCTTCGGGATTAGTGAGTAGTCTATAATAATTATTCCATAGGTTGACGCTGATGCGAAATTTCGGAACCAAAAAACCCAGCCCTGAAAAATTGTGATTGAATTTCGTCAATTATCTCTTCCAAATCTTCAACAGAATGTTTTCCCGTACCTTTGTAATGCATTTTATTATAATTTTATCCCGTGCAAAAATATAATACAATTTCTGCAGATATTATGGTTGAGGTTAAGCCATTTTTTGAGGGCGACATCTACGCCGATCATTATACGAGGGTGCAATATGCCACTGATGCATCAGCGTATCGCCAGATACCTCATGCTGTCACCCGTCCGAAAACTGTATATGACCTGAAACTTCTGGTCTCTTTTGCCAAAAAACATAATACATCGCTGATTCCTAGAACTGCCGGCACGTCCCTTGCTGGTCAGGTTGTAGGCGAAGGAGTTATTGTTGATTTTTCAAAGTATTTTACAAAAATCCTGGAGATAAACAGAGAAGAGCACTGGGCAAGAGTACAGCCGGGTGTTATTCCTGATGAGTTAAACCTGATGCTCGAACCAACCGGACTCTTTTTCGGACCTGAGACTTCAACATCAAACCGTTGTATGGTTGGCGGGATGGTCGGAAATAACTCCTGTGGTGCACATTCGCTGATTTATGGCAGCACAAGAGACCACCTACTTTCAGTAAAAATGATTCTGAGCGATGCAAAGGAGGTGGAGGTTAAAGCTCTTTCAAAAGAGGAGTTTTATGAAAAGTGTAAGCTAGAATCCCTCGAAGGAAAAATTTATCAAAATATAAATGAGATTCTATCGGATAAAGAAAATCAAAAAATAATAAGAGCCGAGTTTCCAAATCCTGAACTCAAGCGCAGAAATACCGGCTATGCTCTTGATATTTTGCTTGACACAGAACCTTTTTCAGAGAGCAATGAAAAATTCAACTTCTCAAAACTTATTGCTGGTTCTGAGGGAACACTTGGTTTGATTACAGAGGTAAAGCTCAACCTGGTGGCCCTCCCTCCTCCTGTTAAAGGATTGGTTTGTGTGCATTGTCATTCTGTTGAGGAGGCATTGAAAGGCAACCTGGTTGCACTAAAATATAAGCCTGGTGCCATTGAGTTGATTGACAGGATGATAATGGAGCAGACAAAATCGAATATCGCACTGCGGAAAAAGAGGTTTTTTATTGATGGTGATCCGGGTGCGATGCTTCTTATTGAGTTTGCCAGCGACTCTAAAGGGGAGATACTTTCTATCTCTTCGGCTATGGAAAATGAGATGCGCGAAAAAGGTTTTGGCTACAATTTTCCGGTTCTTTTTGGTGATGATATTAACAAAGTGTGGGATGTGCGAAGAGCCGGACTCGGGCTGCTGTCGAATATTCAGGGAGATGCCAAACGCGTTCCGGTTGTTGAAGATACTGCCGTTGTTCCGGAGCAGCTTCCCGATTACATTGCCGATTTCAATAAACTATTGAAAAAACTGAATCTTGAGTGTGTTTACTATGCTCACATTGATACCGGAGAGCTGCACCTGCGACCTGTGTTAAACCTGAAAAAGCCAAAGGATGTTGAATTATTCCGCACTATAGGTATGGAAACGGCAAAACTGGTTAAAAAATATAATGGCTCTCTGAGTGGAGAACATGGCGATGGAAGATTGCGCAGCGAATTTATTTCATTGATTGTGGGGGAGAGAAATTATAAGATTTTTCAGGAAATGAAACTTGTTTGGGATCCTGAAAGGATTTTTAATCAGGGAAAGATAACCGAGCCCCCGAAAATGAATACGAGCCTGAGGTTTGAACCTGATCAGGCAACAAAAAAAATAGAGACGCTATTCGACTTTTCTACTGATAAAGGATATCTCAGGGCAGTAGAAAAATGCAATGGGTCAGGCGATTGCCTGAAGCCGGAAATTTTTGACGGGTTAATGTGCCCAAGCTACCAGGCAACGAGAGACGAAAACAACAGTACACGTGCAAGAGCTAATACTCTCAGAGAATATATAACTCACTCGAAAAGGGGAAATCCTTTTACCCATAAAGAGATTGTCAAGGTGCTTGACCTGTGTCTTTCATGCAAGGGTTGCAAGTCAGAATGTCCGTCGAGTATTGATATGACAAAGCTGAAAGCCGAGGGTCTCCAGCACTATTATGATGACAATAAAGTTCCTCTCAGAACCAGGCTTATAGCACACATTCATCTGATTAACAAAATTGGATCGTCAATTCCGGCACTGTTTAACTTTTTTATTACAAACTCAATAACCTCCGGGTTTCTGAAAAGAGTTTTGGGATTTGCGCCTAAACGGACTATTCCAAAACTCTATAAATTTACAATGACCTCCTGGCTGAAAAAGAATAGTCTTCATCCGGAGTCTGAAAAAATGAAAGGAAAGGTATATCTTTTTATTGATGAATTTACCGAGTTTAACGATACCCTTATCGGGATAAAAGCAGTTAAATTACTACATTCTCTCGGATATGAGGTTGAGGTGCCGGAGCATACAATCAGTGGGCGGGCGTTGCTGTCGAAAGGGTTGGTGAGAGAAGCAAAAGAGGTTGCCATCCGTAATGTTAACTCTTTAAAGAATATTGTTTCGGAAGAAAAACCATTGATTGGGATAGAGCCTTCGGCGATACTTACTTTCAGAGATGAATATCCCGAACTTGCAGGTGAGAGTCTGAAAGAGGATGCACAAAAGCTTTCAAAGTCGGTTTTTACGTTTGATGAATTTATTGAGCGGGAGGCTGCTGCAGGTAGGATTAATACTGAAATGTTTACTTCCGGAACAAAAATGATTAAGCTACACGGACATTGTCATCAAAAAGCCATAGCATCAACAGAGCCGACAAAGAAAATGCTATCGTTGCCCGCTAATTACAAGGTGGAGGAGATAAAATCGGGTTGTTGTGGAATGGCAGGCTCATTTGGATTTGAAAAAGAGCATTATGACCTTTCAATGAAAATAGGTGAGATGATCCTGTTTCCTGAAATACGAAAAACAGAAGATTCGGTTATTATTGCAGCTCCAGGCACAAGCTGCCGTCAACAGATAAATGACGGAACCGGACGAAAGGCTCTGCATCCCATCGAGATATTGTATGAGGCTGTGAAGAGGTAAGAAAACATCTCTCTGTCAGCCCGCTGTAAACTTACTTGTCCATATAGGGCTGCCAATTGACAATCAAAACTTTTTCATCATCAATTTCAAGGTACCCATACTCATAGCAAAATTTGTAAACATTGTCATTTTTTGTCTTAAAAGTATGGGTATGATATCGGAAAT
>JAUVIX010000005.1 GCA_030592565.1 Chlorobiota bacterium | reverse complement strand
TATAGTTGGTTAGCATTGCATTATACACTTTCAGATATTCGCGAAAATCGAAAAAATTAGTTCCGTCAACTCCGCAGTCGTCATTTTTAAGAGTTTTCCATTGGGGAAAAGAATATTTAATACAATTGGAGTCGGCAGCATTAACAATGGTTTCCTCCTCAAAACCGGGGTTCGGAACCAAATTTTGGGCATGACTAAAACCATACGCAAACATAAGGAGAATTAAAAATTTGAATTTCTGCAACATATAACTAAAATTAGATTGATGCATTTGCATTTTCGGCCATTGTTTGTTTTAAATGTTTTTCTAAACGGTTACAGAAAGAAAATATTTTAAAAGCAAATAATCAAAGTCTTCTAATTAAACATTGTAGTGGCAAAATATACATTTTAACTACTTACACCTGTTTGTAACACCGAATACAGTTTGGCTGAATCAATATATTGAAAATCAAAGCCCAAAGCCGAAACTCAAAACTCGTAACTCAAAACTCATAACTCATAACCCATAACTCATAACCCATAACTCATAACCCATAACTCTTCCCCCTAATACTTAACCTTTTTCTTTCGCTTAAATTTACCTTCTTTCCAGGCCTTTATAAACTGCGCCCAGGCAAAAGGGTTCAGGATGGAAATAGGTTGAAGCTGCCCATTATAATAATATTTATCCTGCATCTGCTGCATTGCGAATTTATAATTCTGACTGCCATCCATTGCAGATGCATCGGCAAGAGAATGTATCAGCTCTGCTCTCAAGTTCCTTTTTGCCCTTTCGATATCATCTTCCGGAACTTTATAATAAAGAAAAGCCTCTTTAAACTGTTCTTTGCTTGGCCAGGGATAAATAACAGTCTGTGGTAACATAATTGTATCGGAAGGCATTACCTGGATGAGTGAATACCTGCTTTCTGTAGCAGTATCAGGAATCACAAACACTCCCTGCTTATACCCTATCGCAGAAAACAGTATAGTATCAGCTTTGCGTGCCACAAGCGAAAAATAGCCGTAATAATCGGCAACTGTTCCCCATTTTGTGTTTTTTATCGAAATATTAGTAAAAGGTACGGGATGAATACTGTCGGCAGTAAGGACAACTCCGGAAAACTGGATTAACTCATCGGAGGCGCTCTGTCCGAAAAGTAATCCGGAAACAAAAAACAAAAACAATATTACAATAATATATCTTTTTATCACTGCTCAATTTTTCTTATTAGAACAAGAACTAATTAATATACCAAAATTTACACTGAAAGATAAATCCCCAAATTTAAAAACAATAAACTATTTTCTATCTGCTAATTCGTTAAAAAAACAAAAAACAGCAAAAAAAATGCCGTTACCGAAATACGATAACAGCATTTATTAAAAATATTTTACAGACTATTTAGCTAGAAATCCCTTTTCTCTTGCATCTTTAAGAGCAGTCGAAATACCTTTCTTATCAATAGTCCTCATCCCTGCGGCAGTAACTTTCAAAGTAATATATCTATCTTCTTCGGGAATGTAAAATTTCTTAGTATGAAGGTTTGGATAAAACTTCCTTCTTGTTTTATGATGTGAGTGAGAAACGTGATTCCCACTTATCACTTTTTTTCCTGTTATTTCGCAAATACGTGACATTACTATATATTTTAATATGTTTTCAAAAAAGGAGTGCAAAGAACGGAATTATTTTTTAATTATTCAAAATAAATTTTGAATTTTTCTGTTATAATCAAAAATGGATTTCCTAAAACTCTGTAAAAACCAATCGATCAGGCAATAAAGCATCAATCAAAACTCACAAGCTCAATATCAAAAATCAGAACAGAATTTGCAGGAATATTTCCAGTAGCCTGATCTCCATAGCCAAGATCTGACGGAATGAAAAATGTTCCTTTTCCTCCCTGTTTTAGTTTTGGGATTCCAATTTGCCATCCCCGGATAAGTCCGCTTAAAGGGAAAGTTGCAGTTGAGTTACCTGTAGTTTCATCAAAAACAGTTCCATCAGTCAGATAGCCTTTATATCTCACAGTAACTTCCGAGTTGATATCCGGATGATCGCCGGTACCCTCTTCGGTTATGATGTAATAAATACCTGAGTCGTCTTTTGTTGCATCAATGCTATTATCAGACAGATATTTCTGAATGATCTCATCATCTATGTCTTCCTGACTCTCTTTGTTACACGCAGAAAACAAAACTACTGCAACAATTAAAAATGTTAAATATCTCATTTCGTTCAATTTTTAAGGCGGCAAAGATAATAGTGTTTAGCATTATATTTGAAAAAAATTCTACTTTAGCAATTTATTAACACGTATAAAATGAAGAAGTCATTACTTTTTACAACATTGGTTATCCTTATATCTTTCACTCTCAGGTCTCAGACAAAAATTCTTACTACAGCCGAAAAATCGAATTACCAATCCACATCTACTTACGCTGATGTTATGTCATTCATAGGCACATTGCAAAAGACAACCGATTTAATGCGAACAGACACTCTGGCCATTTCAACAGAGGGTAGGGTGATTCCGTTGCTGATCATTGGCAACCCATTACCATCTGATCATTCTGATCTAAAGGATGATGACAGAGTTGTAGTCTATATTCAGGCAAATATTCATGCAGGTGAGGTGGAAGGCAAAGAAGCAACTCAGATGCTTATACGTGATTTGGTTCAGGGTAAAAATCAGAACATTCTCAAAGATGTTGTTCTTCTTGTATGCCCGATCCTTAATCCTGACGGAAATGAAAAATTCAGCAAACAAAACAGAACTAATCAAAACGGCCCTGCAAATGGAGTTGGTGTGAGGCATAACGGGCAACGCTTAGACCTGAATCGTGATGCTATGAAATTGGAAACTCCCGAGATAAGAGGTGTTGTAACAAATATTTTGAATAAATGGGATCCTGCTGTTTCGGTAGATTGTCACACAACAAACGGTTCATATCACGAAGAGCCGGTTACATTTACCTGGATGATAAATCCCAATGGTGACCGTAACCTTATAAACTATATGCGAGATGAAATGGCTCCTTCTGTTTCAAATACACTATTGAAAAAATACAAAGTTGAAAATGTGTTTTATGGAGAATTTCTGGACAGAAAGGATATTGAGAAGGGATGGATTTCGTATGCCTCTGAACCGCGTTACATATGGAACTACATTGGTTTAAGAAACAGATTATCCATTTTAAACGAAAACTATGTATATGCTGATTTTAAAACCCGTACCAATGGCTGTTATAACCTGCTTTGGTCTATTCTGGAATTTTCATCTGAACATAAAGATGAAATAAAACAACTGATTACGGATGCTGATGCCCGGACAATCAAAAGAGGGCTGGAGCCTGCTGTTACAGATTCGTTTGCTATTGAATACAAAGGATATCCTACTCCTGATAAAGTTACGATAAAAGCTTACGATTATGTGAAATATACAGATGATAAAGGCAGAGAGAGGTACAAGAAAGGTGACAACTGGCGTGAAGTTACAGTTCCATATATTGCCGATTATTTTGCAACAAAAAGTACTCGATTTCCATTTGCTTATATATTATCGATTTCTGATGAAAAAGTTGTTAAAACACTGGAAACACACGGGATAATCGTTGAAAAATTATCAACAGATATTATTATTGATGTTGAGATATTCAAAATTGAAGAATTAAAACCTTCTAATAGATTAAATCAGGGACATTACACGGAGAATATTCAGGGAGAATATATCAATGAAAGCAAGGAATTTGCAGAAGGGACATACATAATAAGGACAGGACAGCAACTGGGATGCCTTGTTGCATATTTGCTTGAGCCAAAGGCTGATGACGGTTTTCTTTTCTGGAATTTTTTCGACAAATATCTTGCACCACAATGGGGAAGGAGATATTATCCTTATCCCGTTTACAGAGTTATTAACTCTATTAACATTGAAACGACAGTTGCGAATTAATTGCATATAGAAACTATTTTTAATTTACTTTCGCAAACTGAAAATGAAAATGGGAAATATTATAATAGGATTCTACAAATGGCGGGTAAAACACATTACCGACAGGAACTTTATCCTCATCCTAAGCATCCTTATTGGCTTTCTGTCAGGAATAGCAGCAGTAGTAATAAAAAATTCAGTCCACTTTATACAACATTCTTTAATTGGAAGATTCTCTGAAACTGTAGAGAATTATTTGTTTATAGCCTATCCTGCAATTGGTATTTTGCTGGTTATGTTTTTTATTAAGTTTATTCTTAAACAACCTATTGGCGATGGTGTGCCTAATGTGCTTTATTCTATCTCAAAATCAAACGGGTTGATGAAGCCGCACAATATGTATTCTTCAGTAATTACCAGTGCTCTGACTGTAGGCTTTGGAGGTTCAGTGGGGCTTGAGGGACCTACTGTTGCCACAGGAGCTGCCATTGGCTCAAACGTTGGACGTGTATTACGATTAAACTACAAACAAATCGTATCTTTGCTTGGCTTTGCAAGTGCCGGAGCTATGGCCGCAATATTTCAGGCTCCTATTGCAGCTATCGTATTTGCACTTGAAGTTATAATGCTTGATCTGACTTTATCATCACTTATTCCTTTACTTACTGCTTCTGCTGTTGCTGCAATGACTTCTTACTTCTTCCTTGGACAAAATATACTCTACCCCGTTGAAGTTATAGAAGCATTTCAACTTGGAGATGTTTTGTACTATATTGCTCTTGGAGTAACTACAGGACTTATTTCCGTTTATTTTATCAGAACCATTGATTTTGCAGGGAAGTTTTTCGAAAAAATAAAAAGCTGGGTTTATAGACTGATAATCGGAGGATCAGCACTGGGGCTTCTCGTATTCCTGTTTCCCGCATTATATGGTGAAGGTTATTCATCTATAAATGCAAGTCTTAGCGGCAACTATAACTACATCTTTGATAAAAGTCTATTTTTTAGCTTTAAAGGGAACTTTTCTATCACGATCATCCTTTTAATGGCAATTATTGTACTAAAAGTTGTAGCTGCTGCTGCAACATTCGGAAGCGGTGGCGTTGGAGGCATTTTTGCTCCCACACTGTTTACCGGAACCCATATCGGACTTCTTTTTGCCCTGAGTGTTAATCATTTCGGCATTGGAGATATTTCGGTTAGCAACTTCGCTCTCGTTGGTATGGCTGGTATGATTTCGGGAGTGATACGTGGCCCGCTTACAGCTATTTTCCTTATCGCAGAAATCACCGGAGGTTATGCACTCATAATGCCGCTTATGATTGTTTCTACTATCTCGTTTGCCACATCAAGAATTTTTGAACCCGACTCGGTTTACACAAAACAGCTTTCGAAAAAAATTGATATAATAACTCACCATAAGGACAAAGCTGTTCTCTCGCTGATGAAAATAGATTCTCTAATCGAAACCAACTTCAGTACTATACATCCTGATGCAACACTTAGAAAGCTGGTTGAAGTTATTGAAAACTCAACGCGGAATGTTTTTCCGGTTGTGGATAATGACAATAATTTCGTTGGACTGATTTTTCTCGACCGGGTAAGACACATTATGTTCAAACCGGAAGTGTATGACGAAGTCCTTGTTCGTAACCTGATGTTTGTTCCTACAACTATAGTGAATTATACAGATCGTATGGAAGAGGTAGCCCAAAAATTTCAGCATTCGGGGAAATACAATTTAGCTGTACTTAATGATGGAAAATATATGGGATTTGTATCGCGTGCCAATGTATTCTCAAAATACAGGGAGATGTTGAAAGAATTCTCCGAGCATTAGAAATAAGATACTAAAGAAAAACAGTAATGGGTATATTCAGCAAACTATCTTTTGGAGTAATCAATTTGCTTCAGTAACTTACCATCTTCATCCCAAAATTTCCAGACTCCTACACGATTTCCTTCTTTCAGGTTTCCCTCATAATATTTTTGACCATTTTCGTGCCAGGTGGTTTTTAGTCCATTTTCGATACCATTTTCATAAACTCCCTGACTCCATTCGTTCCCATTGGGATACCAGTATGTCCAAAGTCCGGTTCGCTCGCTATTCTTATATTCACCTTCCTGTCTTTTGGTGCCATCTTCATAATAAAGAGTCTCTTTCAAAAGATCTTTCTTTGAATCGTCAGAAAAAAACTTAACTGTCTTTGGAGTACCATTTGGCCAGGACTCTTCAACAACCTTTAACGGTTCTGGTGTACAGGAAGCAAGCCATACAAAAACTAATGGTAATATATATTTAAGATGTTTCATTTCAAGTTATATTATATAAGACAACTTATCTTTTAAAAAGTAATCTCCTCCCCTTCTCACTCTCATCAAACTCCCCATTATGATAAACGAGATTACCGTTGACAAAAGTATGAGTAATTTTTGATTTAAAAGTATGGCCTTCAAATGGCGACCATCCGCATTTATATAAAATATTGGATTTTTCAACTTTTGTATAAGCATTCAGGTCAACAATAGTAATGTCTGCCCAATATCCTTCCCTGACAAATCCTCTTTTTTCAACCTGAAAACATTTTGCAGGAGCATGGCACATTTTATCAACAATTCTTTCCAGTGATATTTTACCCTGATGATAAAAATCCAGCATTGCCGGTAATGAATGTTGAACCAATGGCCCGCCAGCGGAAGCCTTGAAATAGGTATTTGTTTTCTCCTCTATGGTATGTGGGGCATGGTCGGTAGCAATAACGTCCAGCCTGTCATCAAGAAGAGCTTTCCAAAGTGCTTCCCTGTCGGCTGCTGCTTTTATTGCAGGATTCCATTTTATCATTGTTCCCTTTTCCGGATAATCCGAACTATCGAACCAAAGGTGGTGAACGCATACTTCAGCAGTAATACGCTTATCTTCCAGAGGTTTAGTATTATCAAAAAGCTTCATCTCCTTTGCCGTTGAGAGATGAAGTATATGTAGCCGCGTATTGTGAAGTTTTGCAAGGCCGACCGCAAGATCAGAGCTTTTATAGCAAGCCTCACTACTTCTTATCAAAGGATGTGCTTCGATCGGAACATTTTCACCATACTTTTTTCTGAACAATTCAGTGTTAGCATTAATTGTTGCCTCATCCTCACAGTGTGTAGCTATCAGCAGCTTTGCTTTCGAAAAAATTGCATTTAAAGTATCAATGTCATCTACAAGCATATTCCCTGTTGATGAGCCCATAAAGACTTTTATGCCGCATACTTTCTTTGGATCAGTTTTCAGGATTTCATCAATATTATCATTTGACGCACCCATATAAAATGAGTAGTTGGCAAGAGATTTCTCAGATGCCAATCTATATTTATCTTCAAGCAACTCTTGAGTAAGAGTGCTGGGAATTGTATTTGGCATATCCATAAAAGAGGTTATTCCTCCCGCCACGGCTGCCCTGCTTTCGGTATAAATATCGGCCTTGTGAGTAAGACCCGGTTCACGGCAATGAACCTGGTCATCAATAACACCAGGTATAAGATATTTGCCCGTTGCATCAACAATTATTGCATCAGAATCTTGAAAAATGCTATCATTTTCTTTCACAATTTTCTTAATCAAGTTATCCCTGATTAGGACATTCCCTTTAAAAATCTCATCCTCATTAACTATATTAGCATTAATAATGTAGTATCCGTTTTTCATCTTTCCCACTATTTAATATTATGCAGTGCTGTGAACTTTGCAAAGATAATTAAAAAAGGTCTTAATAATGTACGGCTACGAATGACACTCTTATGTTGTGTTTGAACTATCCACAACCAACTGCAACGATGTCATTCCGAACCCCATATCCAACACGCATTCATACAATTCACTTCGTTTTTGTATGAATAATACGGGTTAATCAGGAACTTGAGATTCTTCTCCAAAATTGTGTATAAGCTTTTGGTTTTTATCCTGGTTGTCAACCTGTGAGTTCATGTCGAAGTCGGCTGATTTATAACCGATGCTACCTGCCTGACTTTTCCAGACTGTTATGTCAGCCTGATTTATCTGTCCGTCCGAATTGGCATCGCCTCCAAACAATACAGCCTTACCATTGACATTTTTCTGCCCCGAATTATATGCCTGCGATACCCCTGTTGTGAAATCATAAGTATAGATGCCATTATTCTGTAAGAGAGGATTTGCAGACAAAACTCCAAGATGATTACGATGCCAGATGACAACATACAATTGATGAGAAATTGAATTGCTGAATTGAAGATTTGAATAGCCGTCAGTTCCCACCACAGAGCCATTATTAAGCAGTAATGCAGCCTGTCGGTTCACGGTTGCATCTTCTGTAGCAAATCCGGCATTTGTAGTGTCACGTAACTCTATTAACACCCAATCAACAACATTGGCTGGAAGGGTTGTTACAGTTTCTGTTCCGTTGTAATTCCAAGGCGAAGCATAATACGGCTGACTTAAGGGTAATTCAGAATAAAGATCGGTACTCATATTTGCAATGCTAAACGGCCCTTCAAGATATGCAGTAAGTGCAATATCCCTGATCTGTGGTACAGTTGATGATTCAACTTCTAATTTACATAAAACAGGCAGATGATCCGACATATAATAAATGGCATTTATCACAGAATCGGGTGCTGCTGTGTTCACAGGTTCATCAATAATTGCTATGTCAAAATGATTCCCGTCATTTCCAACAGCAATGCAGCTATTTGGAATGTATGAAATTTTATTTGTTCCGTTCACAACATCATCTGTAAACAAAATAAAGTCAAACCGGTCATCAAGTCCGCCATATGCACCTCCTCCGAACTGAATTTTTCTCGGACTTTGTGTGTGTATTGCTGAATATTCTACATGATCGTGCCAAACGCCTGAAGGAAGCGGGTCGATTAAAGGATGTGATCCTGAGTTGATAAGTGCATTGTATGCGGCTTCGGAGTGTGTGTAAAAGTTTAAATCTCCTCCAAAAAAAATATTTTCAGCATTTGGGATAGAATCGATATGTTGCTTGAAACGCATAACTTCTGCAAGCCTTTTTGCTTTATTCTCTGTACCTTGGCTCGCTTTCAGATGAGCAGAATAAAAATATAAAAAGATAGTATCATCGGCTGATTCAAGGTCCCATGATTTGTAGTAAAGAACATACTCATTAATCTGTCGTAAGGCAGTTTCTATTGTATCCTGGGAGTATAAGGTAAGCTTGTCACTGTTGTAAAACAGCATATTATCAGTGTCGTAGCCATCCGTAAAAGCGGCCTTTTGATAATTTGATGCTCCGTAAACATTAAGCCCGTCCTGAAGCAAAGATTCAGCACCTGCATCATTTATCAATTCTGTAATTAAAATAACATCAGCCCTGATGTATTGATTTATTGTTCTGAAATACGAAACTCTTTGAGGAGTACTTCCGGGGAAATTCAGAACATTATAATACATAACTTCTAAAGTATCCTGAGCAGTACTCTTCTTAATCGAAGAGATACATAATAAAGAATAAAAACCAAAAATCAGGAGAAATAACCTGAAAATTTTCATACCTGATTTACTGAAAATAAAAAAACTAACGACTGGTCGCACGCCAAAACTACAACTTACGGCCACAAAAACCAAAAAAGCCGGATAAACCCGGCTTTTTCTTAGTAGCGGGGGCAGGATTCGAACCTACGACCTTTGGGTTATGAGCCCAACGAGCTACCACTGCTCCACCCCGCAATATATCTTTTTCAATTTGTTACAGAACTTTTATTTCTTTCTCCCCGAACCGCCAACCTGGTGTACATCCGAGCTACCACTCCCGATATCTATCCACACACCTGCAATATTTTATGTATCTTTGCAGCGTCTTTTGCGGGTGCAAAGATAACAATATTTTGTTATTACAAATTTTTTATTTTATTTTTATGAGTCATAAGGCTGGATTTGTTAATATTATTGGTAATCCAAACGTAGGAAAATCAACACTGATGAACGCATTGGTTGGTGAGAAGCTTTCAATAACAACCTCAAAAGCACAAACAACACGTCATCGTATTCTCGGAATCTTAAACAATGATGATTACCAGATTGTCTTTTCCGATCTTCCCGGGGTAATTACACCTCATTATAAACTGCAGGAAAAAATGATGAAATTCATCGACTCTGCAATGAAAGATGCTGACATATTCCTTTATATGGTCGAAGTAGGTGAAAAGAAATATAATGAGCAAATTGTTGAACAAATAAAAAAATCAAATGTTCCCGTAATTGTTATAATAAATAAGATTGATCTGTCGAAGCAAGATACAGTTGAGTTACAGATAAAATACTGGGAAGGTGTGTTCGACAAAAGTACTGCTATTCCCGTTTCAGCTTTGATGAATTTTAATACAGAAAAAGTTTTGAATACTATCGTTGAGTTATTGCCTGAGAATCCGCCCTATTACCCGAAGGATGAACTTACAGACAAATCAATAAGGTTCTTCATTTCGGAGATCATCCGCGAAAAGATTTTACTGTTCTACAAGCAGGAAGTACCTTATTCCGTTGAAGTTGCAGTCGATTCATATAAAGAGAGTGAAAAGATAATCAGGATAGCCACATGGATATTTGTAACGCGCGAATCGCAAAAGATGATAATTATCGGAAAAGGTGGAAGAGCAATAAAAAGAGTTGGAATAGAGGCTCGCAAGGATATTGAAGAATTTGTCGGAAAGCAGGTACACCTCGAACTCAGTGTAAAGGTTATAAAAGACTGGAGAGATAATGAGAGGCAGTTAAAAAGATTTGGATATGAGGAATAAAGGGAGAAACAATTTATACATCCAAATATGACTAAAATCACAATAAGCAATTATCAAATATTAAATAAATCACAAATTTCAGATACCAATGTTTTAAATTGTGTATAGTAAATTTGCGTAATTAAAAAAACATAAGTTATGTCAAATATATTAGCAATAGTAGGAAGGCCAAATGTGGGTAAATCTACTTTTTTCAACCGGCTTACCGAATCACGCCAGGCTATAGTAGAAGAAACAAGTGGTGTTACCCGTGACAGGCACTATGGCCATTCAGACTGGAATGGCATCAGTTTTTCTGTTATTGACACAGGCGGTTATGTTGTCGGTTCTGATGATATTTTTGAAGAAGAGATACGCAAGCAAGTTACTCTCGCTATTGATGAGGCCGATGTAATTGCCTTTGTGGTTGATGTCAAAGACGGACTGACGACTCTGGATAAAGAGGTTGCTAATGTCCTCAGGCGAACAAAAAAGAAAGTTTTTGTTATTGCAAACAAAGTCGATAACCCCACAAGACTAGGTGATGCAGCAGAATTCTACGGCCTTGGTCTTGATGAGGTTTACTCCATTTCATCAATAAACGGAAGTGGAACAGGTGACCTTCTTGACGAAATCGTAAAAGAGTTTGACAAGAAAGTGGAAGAAAAGCTTCCCGACCTGCCCAGGTTCGCTGTTGTAGGCAGACCAAACGTCGGAAAATCATCACTTGTAAATGCACTCCTTGGAGATGAAAGAAATATTGTTACTCCTGTTGCCGGAACAACCAGAGATTCAATATATACGAGATATAACAGCTTTGGATTTGAGTTTCTGCTGGTTGATACTGCCGGTGTCAGAAAAAAAAGCAAGGTAAGAGAGAATATTGAGTTTTATTCTGTAATGCGCTCCGTCAGGGCAATTGAAAACAGTGACGTCTGTATGTTGATGATTGATGCCGCGGAAGGGTTTGAATCGCAGGATGTTAACATATTCCAGCTTATTGAACGCAATCGCAAGGGTGTTGTAATTATCATTAATAAATGGGACCTTGTTGAGAAAGAGACAAATACTCATAAAGACTTTGAAAATATGATCAGGGATAAGATAGCTCCCTTCAATGACGTTCCGATAATATTCACATCTGTCCCCAGGAAACAAAGAATTCATAAAGCCCTTGATACAGCAACAACAGTATATAAGAATAAAGCCAGAACTATAAGCACTTCAAAACTTAATGAATTGCTGTTACCGATTATTAATAAAACGCCTCCTCCTGTAACAAAAGGAAAATATATTAAAATAAAATATGTAACTCAATTAAAGACTTCATTTCCTGCTTTTGTATTTTTCTGCAATCTGCCTCAATATGTAAAAGACCCATACAAAAGGTTTATTGAAAATCAGCTAAGGAAAAAGTTTGACTTTACAGGAGTTCCTATTCAAATCTTTTTCAGAAAAAAGTAACAATGTCAGAAGGAGTCAGAATTGATAAATGGCTGTGGGCTGTCAGGATATATAAAACGAGAAATCTGGCAGCTGATGCCTGCCGGGCTGGTAAGGTCAGAATAAATGATAAGCCGGTTAAACCAAGCCACGAGGTAAAACTAAATGAAGCTATTGTAATCAATCTGACACCTTTAATAAAAACAGTTAAAGTAATTGGGATTCTTAAAAACAGGGTTGCTGCCAAACTGGTTGAGGATTATCTGGAAGATATGACACCACAAGAGGAATATGATAAATTAAAGCTAATGCGCGAATTAAACTATGAACACAGGAGGCGAGGAGAAGGCCGGCCAACAAAAAAGCAAAGGAGAATGATAGATGTGATTAAAAAATCCAAGTTTTAAAAATAAACAACCAAAAGCATAACATATTACTTCTTGCCACGTTAGAACTTATTAAGAATTAAATAAAGGTTATCTCAATTCAGCAAATCATTAAACATTAATCACAAATTATTGTTTAATAAATTAGGTAATAATTCACAAAAATAATTTAAATTCAAATTAGCGTAAAATGAAAAAATTTCTTTGGATACTATTAATAGTTCCGTTTGCAATGAGTTGCAATCAGGAAAAAGTTAAGCAGCTTGAGGCTATAAATGATAGCCTCGTTGAACAGGAAAACATGAAAGAGCAATCAATAAACGATTTCCTTCAGGCTTTCAACGAAATTCAGTCAAACCTAGACTCCATAAAGGAGAAAGAGATGATCATTACCGAGAAAACAGAAGGCATTACAGAGCTTAGGAAAAGCACTAAAGATCAGATTAACTATGACATTAATACTATTTATCAGCTTCTATCCGACACAAAGGATAAGCTGGCAAATATGAAAAATCGTCTCGGTAAAGCAAACTATCAAATTGCCGAACTCGAAAAACTTGTTGACCATCTTAATAAGCAGATTCAACAAAAAGATGTTGAAATTGAGTCGTTGAGAGTCCAGCTTGAAAAACTTAACATTAAGGTAGTCAGGTTGACTCAAGATGTAAATAATCTTAAATCTGACAATGAGGTTAAAAACAAAATCATTGAGGGACAGGCTGATGAGCTCAGAATAAAAACAGAAGAGCTTTATACAGGTTACTATGTTTTCGGGAGTAAAAAGTTCCTGAAAGAGAATAAAATTCTGACTTCAACTGGTGGATTTATTGGTATTGGAAAAACCAAGAAATTAAAATCGGATTTTAATGATGAAAACTTCACCCAGATTGACATCAGGGAGATCACTGAGTTTGCAATTCCTGGTAGTAAGTTTAAAATGGTTACTGACCATCCTTCAGCTTCGTTTGAAATAATAGGTGAAAAAGAGAGCAGGGTTCTACATATTACAAATTATGAAAAATTCTGGAAATCTTCTAAATATCTCGTGTTAATTACTGAATAAGTTAGTTAGAGATAAAAATAAAAGAGCGGCTCACAAATATGTGAGCCGCTCTTTTTATTTTATTAAAAAACAATTTTTAATATTCGTCCTCGTGAAAGAAGAAATCTTCTTTTGTAGGGTAATCAGGCCAGATATCCTCAATTCTATCATAGGCTTCGCCTTCATCTTCTATCTCTTTGAGATTTTCAATAACCTCCATAGGTGCACCCGATCTGATTGAAAAATCAATCAACTCATCTTTTGTAGCCGGCCAGGGTGCGTCTTCCAGTTTGGATGCCAATTCTAATGTCCAATACATATTAAGTACAGTTTGTTATTTTCGTGCAAAAGTAATTTTTTTTAAATAAAAACCAAGAAAATAATTTTTTCTTTTAAAACCCTCTGAAATGCTTTATTCAAAAGGCTTCCACTGAATTTCTTCTGTATTCAAATCGCATGACACCTTCCGTGCCAACACAAAAAAGTAGTCAGAAAGTCGATTCAGATACTGAATAATTCTCTCATCAACCTGATACTTCTCACTCAATTTAATTGTCAAACGCTCGGCACGCCGGCATATTGTTCGTGTAATGTGGCAATACGATACAGTGGTGTGACCACCTGGCAAAATAAATGATGTCAGGGCCGGTAATGCCTCCTCCATCTTATCTATTTCCTTTTCAAGGAGAGTAATGTCCGATTCTTTAATCTTTGGAAGTTTTGCCACACTATTTTCAGAATCAGCAGCAAGGAGAGATTCAATTATAAATAATCTGTTTTGTATTACAAGAAGGATGTCTTGATAATGCTCGTCGATATTCTGGTCTCTGACAAGGCCGGCAAAAGAACAAAGCTCGTCAACAGTGCCGTAAGCTTCAATTCTATCATCATATTTCGGAACCCTTGTCCCTCCAATCAATGAAGTGCTTCCCTTATCTCCACCCTTAGTATAAATCTTAAATTCCTTATCCATAAAAAAACTGTTTTTCAGGATATGCAAAAGAGCTTCTCCTGCTATGCCTCCTGCATATGATAATCCGAAACCTTGACCGGATTTTCATTAACTTCATCCGACTCTACCTGTCCGTCAATTAGCCTGATAATTCTATGTGCATGACGCGCAATAGATTCCTCGTGGGTAACGACTATAATTGTATTACCGGCTTTATGAATTTCCTCAAGCAACCCCATAATTTCAATAGATGTTTTTGAATCAAGATTACCAGTAGGCTCATCCGCAAGAATAATTGAAGGGTGATTAACCAAAGCCCTTGCAACTGCAACCCTCTGTCTTTGCCCTCCTGAAAGCTCATTCGGCTTGTGTGCCATCCTGTCAGACAACTGAACATCAGCCAACACCTCTTTTGCTCTCTCCAACCGGGCTGACTTGTTTTGGCCTGCATATACCAATGGAAGCATAACATTCTCAAGCGCCGTGGAGCGCGGAAGCAAATTAAAGGTTTGAAAAACAAATCCAATCTCTTTATTCCTAACCTCCGCAAGTTCATTATCATCCATTTTACTTACATCCTGGCCATTAAGGAAATATTGACCACTTGTCGGAGTATCAAGGCATCCAAGAAGGTTCATCAATGTTGATTTACCCGAACCCGACGGCCCCATAAGAGCAACAAATTCGTTACGTTTAATTGAAAGTGTAATGCCACGTAAGGCTCTTACTATCTCAGTCCCGACTTTAAAGTGTCGTTGTATATCGATAAGGTTAATTACTTCTTCGTTCATAGGTAATGTTTTTTATGACAGGCAAATATATGATTAAAAACTCAAATTTAGAATTAAATGCGACCAAATTACTAATATTTAACAACAAAGTGCTCTTTACTCAATTCCTTTTTAAAAAATATCAATCCCATTGCAAATATATCAACCGACAATGTAACAGAAGGATGATTGCAGATATACTCCCAGGCCTCCGTCATTCCCTCCGACCAGTGAATATCATCAAAAATAAAAACCGAATCGTTATGTGCTTTTTCCAAACACTGCTCAAAATATTTTATTGTCGGTTCCTTTCTGTGATTTCCATCAATAAAAGCAAAATCAAGTAGTTCCAATGAATTTAATACATCTGGCAATATCTCATCAAAATTTCCTGTTATCATATTAATATTATCAATTGATAATTTTTGAAAATTCTCAATCGCCAAATCAGAAATATTTGGACAGCCTTCAATTGTAATTACATTTGCTTCCTCATTGGCCATTGCCAAATAAGCAGTACTGAATCCTAACGAAGTGCCAAGCTCAAGAATTGTGTCAGGTTTAAAATAATTAACAAGCCTGTATAAAAGTCTGGCATATTTTTTCGGCTTTGATGAGTATTTTGCAATTCGGCTAACTGCCTTCAAGTTCCCTTTATCAACCGATGATCCCGCCCCAAAATCCTGAACTTCAATCTTCCGCTCATCCTTTAACAACTCCCTTTTGAGATTTTCTATTTTAACATAATCAGGGTATTTCTTTTTATCCTCAAACACTTTTGTCACCAGATCGAACAAAAAAGGAGGATGAATATCGTACTTCGTCCGCGACAAAAAGCGGTATTTAAAATAGTCTCTTATGAAATTCAGTTGCTGCATAATTTTACAAAAATATAAATTTTAACTTGTATCAAGCAAATTATAATTCGACAATTTTATGTATTCAATGTGATTGGTTTAACGCTTGTCGTATAGTTAATGCTATAATGCTAAAAGTTTGTACTTTTGCCGCTTACTGAATTTTACATATCCTGTGCTCGACAAAATAAAAAAATCGGAATTTACAAAACATGTACTGACCTTAATGGCGGGAACCGGTTTTGCACAAATTATTCCTCTACTTGCTGCCCCTTTTATTGCCAGGTTATTCACTCCTGCAGAAATAGGCGTTTTTGCATTTTATTTTAGCATAGTTACTATCGTAGGGAGTATTGCAGCAGGCCGTTATGAACCGGCTATTGCAATAGCAAAAACCGACGAAGATGCCCAGAACCTTGTTACTCTTTCCATCACTTTAAGTTTTTTAGTATCAGTTCTAAGCCTTATTGTGATATTAATACTTCATTGGAATTATTCACTTTTTGATGGAGCAATTTCTGAAAACTGGGCTTTTGGTATTCCTCCCCTAATATGGATTTTTTCTTTATATAAAAGTCTGAGTTATCTTGCCATTCGGAACAAAAAGTTTAAATCAATATCCTTATCATTCATATTTGAATCATCCTTTAGAGCCGGAACCAGTATTTTGTTTGGGTTCCTTAGTTTTAGCTCAATCGGTTTAATTTTAGGTGGTATGTTTGGCAAAATATCATCCCTACTTGTTTTATTTCAAAGCACAATAAAATATATAAGAAACAATTGGGATAGAGTTAGTTTTTCAAAAATGCTTTTAGTATCAAGGCAGTTTGCGAAATTTCCGAAATATGATTTGCCGGCCACTCTTCTTCACACACTAGGAACTCAAGGAGTAGTGATATTGATTTTGAAATTATTCAGTGAAAAAACTGCAGGTTTATTTTCATATACCGAAAGGGTATTAATTGCACCTATTTCAATTTTTTCCGGTTCATTTGCCCAGGTTTTTCTTCAAAAAATTTCTACAAAATACCATGAAGATGAAATTGGGTTTCAGAATCTGGTTTCTGTTACTTTCAATCGTTTTGTATGGTTTGGCATAATTCCATTTATAGTTTTTACATACTCTACAAAATATTTCGTCCCAATTATTTTTGGCCCCAACTGGGTTGAACTATATAAATATATCTGGATATTGTCACCGTACATTTTTTTGGTCATGGCCAATGCTCCTCTTGCTGAAGTATTATATATTGTTGGCAAACAGGAAAAACATATGGTTTTAAAAGCAGTTTTTCTTGTACTTCGGTTTTCCGCTCTTATCATTGCTTACTTTTTAGATTTTACTCCATTAATGAGTATTTTTCTGTTTTCAATTGCATCAGTAATCTCATATGATATTTATATATATATTGTCCTGCAAACATTAAAAACAAAGCAGGGATTTACAATGGTTTTTTTGAACATAATAATTATCTGTGCTTTTGTACTATTATTTAATATTTTGTAATGCGAAATCTTATTGATTATATTATTCGTGTTTTGGAGAAAATACCTCTATTTAAACCATTGATCAGGAGATTACTGTTTGAATATTCTTTTCGAAAAAACAAACAAGAAATATTATCTACACATGATGAAAATATTAAAAATGGCCATTTAATCCGTATAGCCATTAAGAATATAGAGGTTGAAAAACAATTTATCAGCAATTTCAAAAATGTTTTTGATTTTATCATTAAACTAAAGGGGTTACAGATTTACAGTAAACCTATTGCAATAATTCAATTACCGGAAACGATTGATGGGTATTTAAAACTAATTGGCCCAAAATCGCGCAATATGATCCGTAAAGCTGAGAAAAACGGTTATGTTGGTAGGAGTTTTATTTGGAACGAAAACCTTGAAGATATTTATAAAATACATATATCTTCAAAAACAAGGCAAGGGAGACAAATGGATAAAAAATACAGGCAGTATCCTGAACCCATTAATAAAGTGGATATGGAGGATTATAAACTTAAACATATCGGTGTTTTTCATAGCGATAAGGTTGTTGCTTATATTGAATTGTCTATTTATGGTAGCTTTGCAGCAACCAAGAGAATTCTTGGGAGGAAAGAAGATTTAAAATTTGGGGTTATGAATTTACTGATTAAAGAAGCAATTAAATACGGAATTAGGGAAAATGCTTTTAGCGTCTTGAACTATCTTACGATGGAGAAACAAAAAACCAATAGTTTATCGGCATTCAAATCCCACATTGGGTTTAGGGAATATACACTACAAAAGTATTAATTATGAAGGGAAGATTTGAAACCATATTAAAGTATCTGAAAAATAAGCGTATTGGCGATTATGATAAAATATTATCTGCGGCAGTTCGTAATGGGTATAAAATAATTTCGTTAGAAGACTATATAAATAGCAAAAACAGTACTGATAAAGTAATGATTCTTCGTCATGACATTGATTATGTTTCAGACGCTAATTTGATGATGTTTGAAGTTGAAAAGAAGCATAAGGCAAGGGCAAGTTACTATTTTCGTAATCAGACTATAGACGCAGAGCTTATCCCTTTAATTAAAGAATATGGAAGTGAAGTCTCATTACATTTTGAAACTATCGCCGATTATATAAAAGAGCGTGGCATTACTAGCAGGGAGCAACTTTTTAAGACATCTTTTAAGAATGAATGCCTTGAAATATTAAAGCAAGACCTCTCTCAATTACGTGAAAGGTTTCAACTAAAATGCAATACAATTGCATCGCATGGTGCCCCTGAAAACCGACTGACAGGCGTTCATAATAATTACCTTACCGAAGATGTAAGTGTGTATGAATATTTAGATATTAAACTGGAAGCTTATCAAAAAGAATTTATTTCTGAAATTGCCGAATATATTTCGGATACAGTTATTGAGGAGAACGGAGGTTTCAGGTATGGGAAGCATCCGCTTGATGTTATCGAAAAAGGAGTTAGTCCAATTCTGTTTTTAACACATCCAAGCCACTGGTTTTACAGCAGTAAACAAATTTTCAGGAAAACCATTAAATTGATGCTTTATGGCAATACTTTTAGAAATGACAAATTCACAAGAATATAATATATGAAACGAGTAGTTTCTATCGTAACCAATTATTTTGAGTTTGATAACCGTGTACTTAAAGAGGCTTTATCGCTGAAAAAGAACGGATTTAGCCCCCATATTGTGGCATTGCATATTGAAGGGCTTAAAGAACATGAAATTGTAAAAGATATTCCCGTTCACCGGATAAAACTAAGGACAAAGAACTGGCCTAAATCTTCATTTTTCCAACTTTTTAAATATCTGGAATTTAGTTTAAAAATAGCTTTTAAATACCGGAAGTTCAATTATTTTCATTGCAACGATTTGGACACTTTACCGATAGGGGTGTTTGTCAAAGTTTTCTTGAACCGGAAGATAAAGGTAGTTTATGATGCGCATGAGTACGAGACTGAGCGCAATGGGATGAGGAAAAGGGATAGGAAAATTGCAAGGATACTTGAAAAGGCATTAATAAAGAAAGCAAATGCAGTAATTACTGTTTCCAACGGGATTGCCTCTGAATATGTACGGTTGTATGGAATCCCCACACCTACGGTTTTATTTAATTGCCCTTATTACACTGAAATTAAGAATAAAAATATTTTCAGGGAGGTATTTAATGTTAATGAAGAAACGAAAATATTTTTATACCAGGGAGCTTTTGAGAAAAACAGGGGAGTAGAGCTTATCATTAATGCATTTAAAAAGCTGGATAACGAAAAATTTGCAGTTGTATTTATGGGTTATGGTTTTTTTGAAAAGGAAATAATTGATGCGTCAGAAAAGCATAAAAATATCTATTTTCATCCGGCAGTATCGATGGATGTTTTGCCTCAATATACTTCATCTGCTGATTTTGGTTTTTACTTGATTGGGAATGATTGTTTGAGCTATTACTTAACGATTGGGAATAAATTATTTGAGTTTTTTATCGCCCATATCCCGGTAATATCCTACGATTTACATGACGTAAGCCCACTTATTGAAAAAAACGGAATTGGTTTGATACTTAAAAATGAATCAGAAGAAAGCTTAATAAATCTGATTAATAATATTGATGATTTGTCCAGAACAATCAAACATGAAAACTTTTCGGTTGTTAATAAAGAGTATAATTGGGGAAATCAGGGGGAAAAATTAGTTAAACTTTACAATACACTAACTTAATTTCAGATGAAAGTTTGCCATTTAACATCAGTACATCACCGAAATGATACCCGTATCTTTCATAAGGAGTTGCCTGCCCTGGCAGAAGCCGGTATGGATGTATGTGTAGTAGTGGCTGACGGAAAAGGTGACGAGCAAAGACCGGGATATCTTATCTATGATGTGGGAAGTTCTTCAAGCAGGCTGCAAAGAATAAGTCTGACGACTAAAAAAGTTTTCAGGAAGGCAATGGAGCTTGATGCAGATATTTATCATTTTCATGATCCTGAATTATTATTGATTGGGAAAAAATTGAAAAAAAAAGGGAAGAAAGTTATTTATGATGCACATGAAGATGTCCCTCGCCAGATATTAAGTAAATACTGGATCAATAAGCATATTAGGAAACTTCTATCTGCAACAACTGAACGATATGAAAATTCAGTTTGCAAAAAACTTGATTTTATAATTACAGCCACACCTTTCATCAGGGAACGTTTTTTAAAGATTAATCCAAATGTTCTTGATATTAACAATTTTCCAGTGCTTGATTTTGAAAAAAAATTGCCTGATTGGAGTAATAAAGAAAATAAAATTTGTTATATTGGAAGTCTGACAAAAGTGAGGGGTATATCCGAATTAATACAATCTTTGTCTTTAGCAAATAATGTCACTATGGAGCTTGCGGGGGTTTATATGCCCGAAAGTTACCGGGATGAGATAATCAAAACCAAAGGATGGGACATGGTGACCGAATATGGATTTGTAAACAGGAAAACCGCAAATGAAATTATGGGCAGATCAATGGCAGGTTTAGTTGTATTACATCCCATCATCAATTATATTGATTCTCTTCCGGTAAAAATGTTTGAATATATGGGGGCAGGAATTCCAGTAATTGCTTCAAACTTTCCTCTTTGGAAAGAAATTATAGAAAAAAATAATTGCGGAATTTGTGTTGACCCGCTGAATACAGAAGAAATTGCCTATGCAATAAACAGGTTAACAGAAAACCCGGAAAAAGCAATGAAGATGGGACAAAACGGATTTAGATTAGTACAGGAGAAATATAACTGGGAAATAGAGAATAAAAAATTATTGAAGATCTATCAAACGCTTGAAAAATAAACAATGAATAAAGTCAGTGTTGTCATACCATGCAGGAATGAGGAAAAATATATTTCCGGATGCCTTGACTCTTTTGTTAAGTCGATATTTCCAAAAGAAGACCTGGAAATACTCATAGTGGATGGCAAAAGTGATGACAATACTATTAACATTGTAAATGAATATTCGAAAAGATATCCTCTTATCAGGCTAATAACTAATAATCTACAGATCACTCCGGTTGCTCTCAATCTTGGCATTCAAAATGCAAACAACGATTACATATTGATAGCGAGTGCCCACTCCGAATTTCCACGCGATTATCTGTCTGTGTTAATGTACCAGATTGAAAAATTAGGCGCTGACGGAGTTGGCGGACGGTTAAATACTGATGTCAAAAATAAAACAAAAAAAACGCAATCAATAATAAAAGTATTGTCAAACAAGTTTGGAGTTGGAAATTCAATGTTCAGGATAGGGGCTAAAAAGCCGATATTGGTTGATACGGTTCCCTTTGGTTTATATAAAAAGGAAATCTTTTATGAAGTCGGATTTTATCGTGAAGACCTGATTAGAAATCACGATATTGAATGGTCGAAACGATTACTGGCAGCCGGGGAAAAAATATTTTTAATTCCAGAAGCGTCTTGTACATACTTCGCTCGTGAGACATATAAGGAATTGGCTAAAAATAATTTCAAAAACGGTTTTTGGAATATCCTGACAGTTTACATAACAAATAAAGCATCATCATTAAGCCTGCGGCATTTTATTCCGTTGGCCTTTATTTTATCCGTTATTCTTCCAGCTTTGTTATCTTTTATATATTTGCCATTCATTGCATTTGGCATAATATCGGTTTTGTCATATCTGATTTTGGTTTTAATAATTTCAATTAAATTGAATGACAAAACAACGGGTATTTATTATTTAGTTAAAGCTTTTATTACATTACATTTATCCTATGGTTTAGGGTCATTAGCAGGATTATTTAGAATTGATAAACTATTTATTTTAAAAAATGAGTGAAACAATTTTCAGACAAGCAGTCTCTGCCATTCTAGGAAATGAAAATATTTATTTTTACTGGAAAGGAAGAATAGCACTTTATGCACTTCTTAAAGCTATGAAAATTGAAAAAGGTGATGAGGTGATTCTGCCTGGATATACATGTGTGGTAGTGCCCAATGCAATTAAATACCTCGGTGCAAAACCGATTTATATTGATGTTGAAAAAACTACAATGAACCCTTCAATCGACCATTTTTTTAGAGCTATTACACCCAAAACTAAAGCTATTATTACCCAAAATACTTTTGGATTGTCAACACAGGTTGATGAGATCGCTGAAATGGCAAAGGAAAAAAATATTTATTCAATTGAAGATTGCACGCATGGATTTGGTGGCACTTTTAAAGGAAAACCCAATGGCTCATATTGCGATGCAGCATTTTTTTCAACCCAGTGGAATAAGCCTTTTTCAACCGGTATTGGTGGGTTTGCTACTGTTAATAATGTTGAGTTGTTGCCTGAATTGAAAAAAGTGAACCAATCATTAGTTCAGCCTACGATTAAAGATAGTATGATATTATCGGCATTGCTTTTTGCCCGGGATAATGTTTTAAGCCCATCTAACTATTGGCAATTGCGCTCAATTTACAGATGGTTAAGCAAAAATAATTTAGTAATAGGTTCAAGCGAAGGAAAAGAGTTGAATAGTGTTGAGATACCTAAAGACTACTTTAAAATTATGGGAAATGTTCAGTATAAAAAAGGCGTGAAAAATATCTCAGGCATTTATCAGTTGTTAGAGAAAAGAAAAAAGAATGCTGAACTTTATACGGAATTTCTTTCGAAAGAAAAAAAGTATCATGTTGAAAAAGAACTTCATAAAAACCACTCCTTTTTAAAGTATCCAATATTGGTAAAAGAAAGAGGTGTATTTGAAAATAGGGCCATAAATGCTAAAATTGATTTAGGCGATTGGTTTTGCACTCCACTATACCCTGTCGAAAAAAATTTTAAGCTATGGGATTTGAACTTAAGCGATATTCCTGTGGCAAATATTTTATCGAAGCAAATTGTAAATTTACCTGCCGATACTGAGAAACCTCTTAAAATAATTGAATTTTTAAAAGATAATATTAATGAAATCATTTAGCTCATCACAAATATACTACTACTTTTTCATCATACTGGCATTCGTTATACCTGTGTATGATAAGTTAGTGCCGCCTGTAATTTTGGTTATTGGCCTGACCTGGATACTTGAATTCAATTTCAAAGAAAAAATTGAAAGAATCAATCAGAGCCGCAAAAGAAAGAACATCCTTGCTTTTGGAGTTTTGTATCTGCTTTATGTAATTGGCACTTCCTATTCGGATGTTCTTCACGGACAGGAAGGAGCATGGTTCGATCTTGAGGTGAAGATGTCGCTACTAATCTTTCCTCTGCTTTTTGCCACAATCGACTTCTCAAAACTAAAAGATGATTTTGCCGAAAACATTCTTGATGCTTTTGTGGGTGGCAGCCTCCTTAACCTGTTATTTATGCTTTCTCATGCAATTTACCGGTTCTACTTCCTTGATGAGCCCTCATCTGTTTTCTTCTATACCGGACTAACGGTGTTTTTTCATCCAAGCTATATTGCAATGTTTTACGCCTTCTCAATCGGAATCTTGGTTATCAGATTATTATCCAGCACAGGGGGTACAAAATTTCAAAGATATTTAACTCTGTTTCTGATATTTGTTTTCCAGATATTTATTGTACTGTTAAGTTCAAAATCAGGAATTCTTGGGATGGGTGTAGTTTATATTATAATCACTCTTTATCTGATAATTAAAAAGAGTTTCGGAATCCCGATACTATTTCTTGTACCTCTTTTTCTATTGGCAACTTTTATAATAACTCTGTTTATGTTCCCACAATCATACGGTAGGTTTGTAACAGTAAAAAGTTCGCTGGAGCAGGTAGAGACACTTCCTGCCAATACGCACGAAAGCTCTGCTGCCAGGGTGCTTGTCTGGAAGTCGGCACTTGAAATAATTAAGAAAAATCCTGTATTTGGAGTAGGCACAGGCGATGTTAAGCAGGAGTTGATGAGAGTGTATAATGAAAAAGGAATTGAGATGGCAATGGAAGATCATCTTAATGCACACAACCAATATATTCAAACTGCAATAGCAATAGGAGTCATAGGTTTACTAATTCTGCTTTCATATTTTGTCTTACCATCAATATACGCATTCAAAAACGATAATCTGCTTTATCTCATTTTCCTTGCTCTTGTTGGTTTTCATTTTCTATTTGAATCAATGCTGGAACGACAGGCAGGGGTTGTGTTTTATGCTTTTTTCAACTCCTTTTTGTTTTATTTCACACTTGATAAGGAGCGATAGTTTACCCCTATATAAATAATCTTCTTTTGTTACTATTCAGCAGTCTATGAAAAACCTAACTACTTAATTATTAACATGTTTTGTCACAATTTTTGACTACGCTGTCAATCCCGATATGTATCGGGATCGCCAAAACTGCAATATTTTTTTACTTTTTACCCCCGCCCTAAAGAACGGGGCTATTGAATATCAATTACATACACCTGCTGAGTAGTGTCCTATTTTCAATTC
>JAUVIX010000063.1 GCA_030592565.1 Chlorobiota bacterium | reverse complement strand
GAATCCTTGATTTTTCATCATTCCTTCTGTTAACAATAAGAAGGCGTATTACTGAATCTCTCCAATTTTCGGAAAGCCATATAAACTTAACAAGTGAAAGAGCGAAATTACCACTATTTCCCCTGCCTCGCCACCATATATCTATTTTCTTTCTTTTCCCGAATCCAAACCTAGAATCATAATCCATCATAAGGATATTCAGGTCCAAATCACTAAGCGTTCCGACCGTTTGTGCAAATCTAACCGGATCTTTGCTTTTCTGCCAGTTTAACAATATAGTATTCGGCTCAATACCAGAGAATCCGTAGGTACGGGCAATCATTTCAACACCTTCATAATAATCTTTGCACTCCTGTCTTCGCGAAAATATTCCTTTGTATTTCCTGCTGTCGTCAGTCTGTAACGATTGCTTATGTTTCGGAAAAAGGACATCAGCATTTTTATTTTCTATCAGATCAAAATTTGATAGCATTCCGAGGCGTCCAACCAGGTCTTTACCAAATTCAATCAGATGGGGCTTTGCCTCGGTATTACTGCTAAACAGCATTATATTAGGTTGCCAGTTACGCTCCTGTTGCTCCTTACTGTCCATCTCGTGCAAGGATGATCGTATCACTGACTGCCATACACTTCGCCAAACATCACCAAAATCGAGTTCAAGGACTTTCTTTTTCAGGAAAAAATAGATACCGAACATTATGATCAATGAAAGTATCATTGCCATTGTATCAATCTTGAACATTATGCTGAAGCTGGCAATGAAGCCGACAATACCAACCCATTTGGATATCCTGAATGACGGCCTGAAGTCAGAGCTGGCCCACTTCTCCAGTGCAAAAGCTAAGTTTATAAAACCGTATGCAGCAATATAAAACATCGAGACAATACCTGCAATTACGTCCAGCTCACCAATAAGAATTCCTGCTTCAGCAAGCAAAAAAGTAAAAATAAGCGCATTACGCGGTTCATTATTAATGCCATAGCCTTTGCCAAGAAATTTGGGAGTAATCTTATCCTTCGAAATAGCCTGAATTATCCTGGGCCCTCCAAGGATACCACCAAGTGCAGAGCTAAGTGTTGCTCCCCATATTCCGGCCACAACAATAGGTGAGAACCAGGCAATTTTCATCAGGAAATTGTTATCGTTAAGCAGCATATCACGATCAACTAAAGTTGCAAATAGAATGGCCAATACCACATAAACCACAAATCCCACAATAATTGCAGCCATTGTTCCAATAGGAATATTTTTCTTGGGGTCTTTCAGGTCGCCCGATAGAGCAACGCCTGCAGTAAATCCCGTAACAGCCGGAAAAAAGATCGCAAACACGTATTCCAGTGTTTTCCCTTCAGCAGGTTGCAGAGCTACTGTTGCAGGATGAAATTCAACATTCATAAAAACTCCGGCAAAAACAGAAACCAGTGAGAGCGCAATTGCGCTCAGAATAACATATTGTGTTTTTATTGCAAAAGATGTACTGATAAAAGCAATCAGAACAAGAAACAACAAAACCACAGAACCAACAATACGATAACTGTCAACAGATGGCACAATACCCAGAAAATCACTTATCTCCTTTATTGATAGAAAGTTTTCAGTAAAACCAATGATATACAGCGAAATACTCAATGCTGTACCAATAAAAATTGTAATTCCTATGGAGCCTCCCATTGGAAGGCCGAGGCTTCTCGACAGGATATAATAAATACCTCCTGTTTTTATCTTCTTGTCAGTAGCTATTGACGATATGCTTAACCCCGTTGTAAGCGAAATAACATGAGCCAACACAATAATCCCTAAAGCTGCTATCAAACCCGCCTGGCCAACAACCCAACCAAGACGCAAGTACATAATCACACCAAGAATGGTGAGAATAGAAGGTGTGAAAACACCTGAAAATGTACCGAATTTTTTTGGAACAGGCATATAACTTACATTAATTCAACTATTTATATCCAAATCAGCATCTACCGCAAATGTATAAACAGACAGTAAAGATAATATTTTTGATTAAAATGAAAATCAACCATAACTATTGGGAGAGCATAAAAGGTCTTTTAAATCTCCATTATCCCACACTTAGAAAAATTTATTCTACTTTAACGTCTGACATTCTTCAAAGCTCCCTTTGTCGATAATGTCATTCAGCTCGGAAACTTCATTCTTAAATTTGCTTTTTTTACCACAGTTATACATCTCGGTCAAAGGGTCTTTATCAAGTATCATATCATACAGTTGACCGGCAGTAAAAACCCGCTGCATTTTCGTGAATTTCTCATAAGAGATATTCAAAAAAGCAACATTTTGGTCAATGCCACGATTGTCAAGCAAGTATCCATCATTAAGGTGGGTTGGTAAGGCCAGCTCATCTCCTTTATACAAATCTCTTGCACCGGGATAGCTAACTATCTTTGATTTATCATCAGAAAGAGTAACCGGTACCATATCATAATTATCGGCTTTTGTTTTGTAAATAATAACCGGCGGGCCTGTTACCGCCATATTTCCTGTTGCTGCCATTTTATTTTCCCCCTTTGTCGTATTATCAGTTTTTTTTGATGATGAACAGGATGTCATCATCCCAAAAATAAAAATTATTAATACAAAATAATAAAACTGTTTTCTCATATTGTCGGTAATTTATTGTTTATAATAAAGATTGCCACTGCTGTCGTCAGCTTTATCCCTGCCAGTCTCCAACAAGTCCTGCTTCTTCTCTTTACTTTTCTTTTCGCTTTCCAAGTATTTTTCAATTTGAGATTCCAACTGCTTAATCTTTTTTCTCATTGTTTTGTTCAATTTACTGTCTTTAATCATTGATGGAGACAAAGCAATAATTGCAACCAATCCTCCAAAAACAAAAGTCAAAAATATTATTAGCGAAAGTGAGCTGGAGAATTCCAGGTAAAAAAACTTTATCAATACACTATCTGAATTTTGCAAAGTAAAAACAACAACTAAAATAATTAGCATTGCTATCAGAATAAGATAAAATGTCTTTTTCATTGCATTAGCTTAAATTAAATGCCAGTTTGATTCCATCAATAACCATATCGGCTCCGATAATAGCAATAATAAGGATTCCACCGGTAATTTTAAAGGCAGGAATTGTGATGCCGAATAATTCAAAAATAAGTTTACCAAGGACAACAAAAGCAAGAACAATTAGAAACGCCGTCAAAGTAGGTTTTCTTGCAATTTTCCTTTTTTCGGATTTATCAGCACTCTCCGTAAGGCTCAAAAAAATCGGGACATTCGCAATTGAATTCATAATTGCAAAGAACCCGGTGAATACTGTTAACGCAAACGTAGCTAATCCGTCCATAAACTATTAATATTTTACTATACCATCAATAATGGGGTAAAAGTAGAAAAAGATTAAATGCAAAATTAATTTATTTGTAAAATTATCTTCGTGAAACTTAGTTCCGATGACTATCGGAATGGTGTTTTGTGGCAAGAGCAAATAGCCATTTACATTTCATTTACAATTGTAAATATTTGTTAAATGTAACAGGCTGTATCATTTTATTTTTAAATTTGCCATCATTCAAAGTAAATAGAAACAGAAATATCATGAAAAAATTAGCAATTTTATTATCAGCAATTGTCTTTACAGCGTTCACTGTCAACGCACAGGTCTCAACAGCAAATAAGAAGGAGGTTCAACCTGTACAGAAAAAAGAGGTTAAACAAACTTCCCAGGCCAGTAAGCAGGCAAGCAATCCCAATGCTCCGCTTATTAAATTTGACAAAACAACCCACGATTACGGAACAATCGAACAGCATGGTGACGGAACGTGTGCATTTACATTTACAAATGAAGGAAAAGAGCCTTTGATTCTTACAAATGTACGTTCATCCTGTGGTTGTACGGTTCCAACATGGCCAAGAGAACCTATTTTGCCAGGTCAATCCAAAGTTATCAAGGTTAAGTACGACACGAAACGTATGGGTATTATTAACAAATCTGTACATGTTTATTCAAATGCCACTACTCCTTCAGTAACATTAAGAATTAAAGGAAAAATTGTTACCAAGCCAAACTCTACCATTCCAGCAAAAAAAGCAACTGAGAGTGCAGCTCCGGTGAACAAAAAGAAATAAGTAATTGTGAGTTTAAATTGGAAAAGGCTGTTTTTATTATTGAAACAGCCTTTTCTTTTTAGTTATACCCCCTTCGTCTTTAAATCCTAAAACAACTCTCAACCTGTCAAATCCCTAACGGTAGTAAATACTGCAGTCCCAGGCACCAAGGGAAATCTCTTTTCCAGCATCAAAAATATTTTTATCACCAGTAAATAATTCCAAATACTCTCCGATAAAATTTTTACCTTCTAATTTAACTGTCACCTTCTTTCCTGTAAGGTTTACAATTGTAAAAACCCGGTTCCCATCCATTTCACGAACAAAAGCAAATACCGACTTATCATCTGAAGTCCTAACTCTTTTCATCTCCCCTCCAAACTCACCATTCCAAAGTGCAGCATTGTCTGTTTTCAGATTGTTTAATACTGTATAAAAGTCAATTAAAGGAGAGGTAAAATCCCATTCTATCTCATCTTTCTCGAAAAACTTTAATCTTTTATCCAGCCCGACTTCCTGTCCACTGTATATCAATGGCATACCAGGCAATGTATAAGTAAGAACTGCAAAAGCCTTTGCACTTTCTCCCATTCTCTCTTTTACGGTTCCGTTCCAAGAATTTTCATCATGATTTGTGATAAAGTTCATCCTGAATGCATTCCGGGGATAGATTGTATCATGCTTTTCAAAATATGTCTCTAAACTATTTGCATTTTTTTCACCTTTTGCTATCTGGTTCAGAATATGATGAAGCTCCCAGGCATAAGTCATATCAAAAGCAGAAGCGTGCAAATCAGTCTGTTCCGCTTCAGCAAGCATAAAAACAGGCTTGATTTCATCCAATTTAACCCTTGCCTGATTCCAGAATTCTGTAGGCACCATTCCTGCAACATCGCAACGATATCCATCAACATCTGCCTCTTTCACCCAAAACTCCAATGCTTCTGTCATTGCCTTCCAAATCTCCCTATTATCGTAATTCAAATCAGCCACATCAGTCCAATCGAATGGAGACACCATTTTCCCAGCAGAATCTATTGTGTACCAGTCAGGATGCTCGTCTATCCAGGCATTGTCCCATCCTGTATGATTTGCGACCCAGTCGAGGATTACCTTAAAACCCATTTCATGTGCTTTATTGACAAGTCCTTTCAGATCATTCATAGTTCCAAATTCAGGATTCACAGCTTTGTAATCACTGACAGCATAATAACTTCCCAGGCTACCTTTTCTATTTTTCTCACTTATGGGAAATATCGGCATAATCCACAAAATATCCACATCCATTTTCTTCAGACGAGGCAAATGTTCTTCAAAAGCTCTAAAAGTTCCTTCCTTTGTATATTGTCGGATATTAACCTCATAGATATTTGCATTTTTACTCCATTCCGGATGTTTCACAAAACTTTCAGGAGCCTTTTTAAGCTCATCGCTTTTACCCTTATTTTGATTATTCTGTGGACTGTTACAACTTACTAGCATCCCGGCAGTAATGAATATTACTGACACAAACGTGAATAACATTTTTAAATTTACTTTCAATTTCATCTGTTTATATTTTATTGATATTCATTCTTTTGGTTTCGTCACGATTTTTGCAAAAGGCAAAAACAGGTACCAAAACTCTTTCGCTCACTATAGACACTACCAATGTTTCGCTCCTTGTGCCTCCGCTAAAGCTATGGCGACACGCGGATGGAGCTTTTTAAAAGCATCACTTCCGAATCCTTTAGTACACAGGTCAGGCTTTATGTGTTTAAAAACAATCAAAGGTGTTAAATATGAATATAATTTGACGGCAAATATACTAAAGAAAATTCATACTGATGATTTATAAAGATTGGTAACTTTTTGATAAAAATGATAAAAATTAGAATATAAGAAGTTAAATTTGCCGACTGCAATATAAAATGAAGAAATTTTATCTTGAAATAGTAGTTTTTGTTTCCGGAGCTGTTGTGATGGCCTATGAGATAATTGGTTCCCGGATGCTCGGGCCTTATGTGGGGACATCCATCACGGTATGGTCTGCAATAATCGGAGTTATTCTTATGAGTCTCAGCCTGGGTTATTATCTTGGGGGAAGGCTTGCTGACAGGAAACCGGAGTTCGCTCTTCTGGCAAAGATCATTATTGCTGCAGCCATATTTATCATTCTTTCAACTGCAATAAAAGATGTGTTACTAACAAGTCTGTTAGAATTCATTAGTAATGTCAAAGCTGTTTCTGTTTTGGCCTCCCTTATACTTTTTTCTGTACCCGGCTTTTTACTTGGGATGGTTTCGCCATTTGCAGCAAGGCTGAAGATAAGCAGTCTTAAAACTACAGGGGCAACAGTCGGGAATCTTTATGCTATATCGACAGTAGGTAGTATTACCGGAACTTTTTTAGCAGGATTTTACCTGATACCTACTTTTGCTGTTTCGCATATATTGTACTTACTTTCAGCATCATTAATTTTATTTGGAACAGGCTTGTTTTTTGTTTATAAACCACAAACAATAGCATCAAACAAAAAATAATAGAAGTTAAATAGTAGGAACTGGAATAATGGAATAATGGATTAGTGAACGATGCAGTTGGGATAGGAAATATTAAAATATTCAAAACTATGAAAATTAAATCTCAATCATTACTTATTATCACATTAGGGATTCTCCTGGCATTCTCAAGCTGCTCAACACCTGAACATCATCAGGCGGGGCCAGTCAGAATCGCTATTTCAAAAGCAGTTCCCGAGAAGAGCTACAAAAACTACATCAAATGGCTACACGCTGTAGATTCAACAATAGTCTGCATTGACATGTATCATCTCGGAGTTGATTCGGCCCTAAAAGTTCTGGAAACATGTGACGGACTCCTCCTTACCGGTGGTGAAGATGTTAACCCTGACAGGTATGGAGAGAAGTTCGATTCGACAAAATGTGACCTGCCAAATAATTATAGAGACACGCTGGAAATTGCGCTTATCGGAAAAGCTCTTAAAATAAAACTTCCTATTCAGGGTATTTGTCGCGGACATCAACCGCTGAATGTTTACTTTGGAGGAACATTATATCAGGATATCCCTACAGATGTCGGAACAACAGTAAAACACAGGCATCCACCATATAAACCATCGAATCATAAAATTACCATATCAGAAAATTCACTATTAAATGATATTGTAGGTGAGAATACAGGCACTGTAAACAGCAATCACCATCAGGCTGTCAACCAACTTGCTCCCGGATTAAAAGCTGTGGCTCATTCCGATGAGGGGCTTACAGAATCCATTGAATTTATTGATACTAACGGCAGAGCATATCTGCTGGGTGTTCAGTGGCATCCGGAAGCAATGAATTGGGATGATCCTCTTTCTACAAATATTGCAAAGCGATTTATTCTGGAGGTGAAGAAGCATAGGAAGTAGTGTGGCTTTGACTCTTGGACTGGAATGAGGGTTGAAAAGAGAAAACTCCTGCCTATGTTAGACTTCGGAATCTAAAACAAAACTTACGATAAATTTATTTGTTACCCCCCTGAAAACCACCGAAAATAAAAACGGTGGTTTTCAGGGGGGTATTGTAGCTTTTAATTGTCATATCTTTGCAATATTATTTAGTTAACATTCTGGCATTACTACAAATATCTCTTACCTGCTACACAATCACTTGCTGTTAACTGATTTGTTATTGTAATTTTACTTTTAGAATATTTGGTTTGAAACACTTTTTTTTAAAAAAAGACACAAGCTTTGATCATAGATAAAATATATTGGACAATACAATTTATTTGCTCCGCAAGGAGTAAAATTAGACTTTGCTCTTTGTATTTTATTGATACACAGACCATTACCCTCCCCTATAACGATCTAACACACAAGCACTTACAACTACAGGTAATAATTTCAACAATATTATTGTTAAATATATTTCTTTTTTCATTGTACTGACCTTAAAGACAAAGAACCCTTAAATCATTAAAAGCATTTGGAATTAACAAGATTTTTAAACAATAATATTAAAAGATATGAAAAAAATAGTTAGTATATTTGCAATTATGCTATTTTGGAACTTTGTGTATTCGCAAGACACAATAAATCATTATAATACTGAAAATTTAGTGGGTGAAACTTTCACAAACCCAGCACCTACTGGTTATTATGGTGAATATCAAATTTATATTAATTACATGTATTGGTTTACTACTGGAAACTTGCCAGCAGACAATCTGATTACTTATAGCTTTGAATGTGTATCGTTTCCTTTTGTCCCCGACTGTTTTGATATTAATTCAGGATCTTCAAGCTGTACACCAGGTGAACCTACCGAAGTTGATAAGCGTAATTTTATCGTACTACCTGATAATGAACGAAATTATAATATTTCAGTACCTTATAATGGTATTGGTTGGTCTGATCCTGAGGGAAAAACAGTTTATCAAATGAGTGATCCTCATATTTTTTATGTGGATTGGATGAGTTACCCCGCAACATTAGCCAGTAATGCATATTCAACTAATGATTGGTATTATGACCGTATGATCTTACCTCATTCGATTTTACGCATAACACTTAATGTACATAATGGTAATTCTATTGATTCTACAATTGTTGTAAAAATATCCTGGTTGTATGATAATACAAGGGGCAGAATGCAAAAGTATCCCTTCATTTTTAATAATGGAGGGACAAACGAAGAAATAAAATATGATGTAATTTTTATTCCGAAATTTGTATATGATACACCACATTATTATTATACCACTAGTAATATAGACTGGTTCCAAGGCGCCCATCCTGTTGGCATGACCCCACAAGGATCAATAAACTACTATCATGCTGATGATATAGATCCTGAATATATTGGATATCCCTATTACCCTCCTGAGGGTTCGTATGATACTGGATTCCCCCCTGGTGAATTAGAATTTTTATATTTTTACCCTGCACCCTATGTTCTATTAACCCCACCACTTAGGAATGCATATGGCAAAGCTTATGCAGGTTTTGATGATAATGGAGATACCACTACAGCTGTACAGGAAGGCATTCCTCATACCTATGTAATTAACGATACAATAGATCTAAATTTAATTAATCCAACAGAAAAAATAATCTACAATCCCTCAAGAGTTGAAATTGACTGCAACCTTATTTTCCCTGCAGACTACAAATTCCTTACTGTACACGGCAAGTATCCGGACAGTGCCTGGGTTGAGGAAAATAATCCCGACGGGATTGTCGATCGCAGGCAGGTTTTATGTCCCAGCGACCAAATTGATGAAGAGGGTGTTTTTTTATCCGAATATTACATCGATAATAAAACATTGACCATCGATCAAGGGGTTACAATAATGGATGCGAAATTTACCGGAGAAGGAACTATAAATTATTATCCTGATAATTTTAGTGGGAATTTTATATTTGACCCTGATCTTAATTTAAATTTGTATTCCGAATCTTTCTATATCAACGATCCTGATAGAGTATTGGCAAACGTGACTGACTTTCATGTTTCATACCTCTATATTCAGCCAGGAGCATCTTTAACCATACAAAACAGCTTAACAGCACCTATGCTTAATACGGTTTATATTGAGCCCGGTGCATCATTAACCATTAACAACACCTTTACTGCACCAACGCTTAATACGGTTTATATCGAACCCGGTGCAACATTAACCATCCAAAATACCTTAACAGTATCTGCCGAAACAAAAATAATTGTTAAACGCGGTGCCCAACTTATAATTGACGGGGGAAAAATAACCCGCAATGGCCTCTGGCAGGGCATTGAATTATGGGGAACGAGCACTCAACCACAAACTCTTGAATATCAGGGGTTGGTTGAGGTGAAAAACGGTGGTATAATTGAAAATGCAGTCTGTGGTATCAGGGCGGTTAAAATGGATACTCCTTCGGAAGGTAATGATGTACCGAATTTGAATTACACAGGAGGTATTATCAAAACCAAAAATGCAGTTTTCAGAAACAATAAAACCGCAGTTCGTATTTATGATTATTCCACCGAAAACAGTGCCAGCCATTTCAAAAATACCGATTTTATTGCCTATAGTAATAGCCCTGTTAATTTGTTGCATTTGTCGGGTATTGACGGTATAAGTATTCTGGGGTGTACATTTGAAGACCAAAGAACATCACTTAATATTACACAACGTGCTACGGGTATTTATGCAACAAATGCTATGTTCAATGTAAACGAATATTGCATTGTCAACGGCAACTGCTATCCTTCTGTTTTTACCGGTCTTAACTACGGTATTAATACTATTACTTATAATCCTTTGAAAGTGGCAAGTATCAAAAATAGTAACTTTGAGGAGAACCACCGTTCGGTTTATCTTAGTACAATGGACGGGGCAACTGTTGTGTTCAATCAATTTACTCCCTACACCGGAATAACAATGAACGGTGAGGATAGCTACTGCCTCTACCTTGACTATTGCACCGAATACACGGTGGAAGAAAACAGCTTCGAACACGGAAGTACCGGCCCGGGAGGTTTAGGAATGGTTATTAACAACTCAGGCTCCGACAACAACGAGATTTACAACAACACCTTTACAAACCTTGATTACGCCACACTGGCGCAGAATTGTAATAGAAGTTCCGACCCTGATATTGGCCTCGTCATCAAATGCAACGACTACTGGGACAACTACCAGGACATTGCTGTTACTTCCGAGGAAGAGATTGAATACCCGGGCATAGCCCGCGACCAGGGAGCTGAAGGAGGAGGTACTGATGCGCAGGCAGGAAACCGCTTTAGCCTTAATAACAATGGCAACGGCATTAGCGATTACAGTTCTTTTAAACAGGGGCCTATTAATTATTATCATCATAATCCAGTAGGAGAGCCAAGGGTAAAACCTGATTATTATACTGAAAAATTTATAAATTTAGAAGAACAATTAAATCAATATGATGAAGGTGTAAGCTGCCCATCTAATCAATCTGGAGGAGGAGGTTCCGACGAAGATGGGTTAAAAGGTGAAATGGCCGAAAGCGAATATAAAGCAGATAGTACACAAGCCATACTTACAGCACTTGTTGACGGTGGTAATAGCGAAATTCTGGAGCAGGAAGTACTTCAAAGCATGCCACCCGAAGCTTACGACCTTTATATGAGTCTTATGGGGAAATCGCCTTACTTAAGCGATTCAGTATTAATGGCTGCAATAGAAAAAGAAAACGTTCTGCCAAATGTACTTATTAAGGACATTTTGGTTGCCAATCCACAGGCAGCAAAATCTAACGAGGTAATGGAAAAAGTGGATGAAAAATCTAACCCTATGACAGAGGAGATGATAGCTGAAATACTATTAGGTAAATATTTTGTAGCAGCAAAAGAAAAGTTAGAAGCAAATGTAGCCTATTACAGGCACCAACGTTCTACAGCTTTGAAATTCCTTAAGCAGCTATACAGGAACGATACTGCAAATGCCTGGGCACAGGACAGCCTTATCTTTCTTTTGGAGAATGAACAGGGACTGAAAGAAAAATTTGAGCTTGTATTTGCTTATACAGGGCAAGACAACTGGACTGCTGCTATGAGTCTTTTAAATAACCTTCCGGCTCAATATTCATTTAACACATACCGACAGGAGATGTACGACGATTATTCCCAGTTGATAAATGTATATTATGAATTATACCAGGCAGGTTTTGGAATTGACAGTTTATCGGAATCACAAAAGTCTGCATTATACCTGTTGGCTGATAATGTTACAAATATGGCAGGAGGGTATGCCAGGAACATTTTAATAGAGGTAGATAGTTTAGAATATTCGGAGCCAATTATTTTGCCTGATGCAGGATTAAAATCCGGTAGTATTGTTTTTGATTTACCTGGTATCGAAAACTTTAAACCCGAATACGTTAAACTATACCCTAATCCCGCAAAGGATTTTATAATAGTTGAACTGCTTACCGGCAATATTGACGGTGTCAATATAGAAGTATATGATATTCAGGGTAAGTATTTATTTGCTAAAGAAATCCCTGGCAAAAAACAACATTGTATTTTGCCCATAAAAAAACTAAAAACGGGTATTTATTACCTTAAAGTAGAAATGGGCAACAGACCTATTAAAAGTAAGAAGTTCAGTGTAGTTAAGTAATAACTAATAATAGGAAACCGGAGTTAAATACTTTGGTTTCCTTTTTAATTAAAACAGTATGATTAAAAAAAACTTAGCATTAATTTTATTTATTTTATTCTCAGTGTGTTCAATGAGCCAGGAGCCAATTTATTTTAATAATATCTATAACCCTGAAAATACTTATGCAAGCGGTAGAGGAATTTTACAGATTGAAGATAGTTATTTCGGCATCTTTGGCACTTATGAATATTCAAACTATTGGTATAAACTGGCTGTTTTTAAAATGAGCTCTTCAGGGAATTTGATTGATTGGAACCTGATAGGGGAAGAAAACCATGATTATTGGGCTGGGAGTATAGGGGGGACTTTAATTAGTACTAATGATGGGAACCTCGCTTTTGCAACTCACGTTTCTGATGCAGTTTATGCTCATAGTGTCCTTATTAAATTAACCCTGGAATTAGATACCCTTTGGAAAAGGGAGTACCATTCAGAGTTAACCAGTCCAAGAACATGGAAAGTGACACAAACAACTGATGGGGGCTATATAATGGTTGGGATTGATTATCCGGGAGGAACCTATTATGATGGATTACTCCTGAAAGCAGACAGTATGGGGATTGAACAGTGGCGTCAAATATTTGGAGTAGGAACTATTTATTCAGAATATTTAACAAACGTTATCGAAACACCTGATGGTGGCTATTTAATTGGCGGTATGAGAAAAGAAACGGAATATCTTGACCATACACTGGATGCGATGGTAATAAAAACCGACAGCCTCGGCAACCAACAGTGGACCAAATACTACGGCAACCCCAACGTAGATGACGATATGGCATTAGTGGCAATAGCCGATGATGGGAATTACCTCGTGGCTACGGTGTATGGGGACAATATAATGTCAAATATGTATAGAGAAGGTAGAATTTGGATAATGAAAATTGATAACAACGGTAATATCATTGAAGAAAATAAATATGGCCCATCTACTATTTCCAATCAAATTAAAAATATGCGTAAATTGG
>JAUVIX010000055.1 GCA_030592565.1 Chlorobiota bacterium | reverse complement strand
GAGTCTGTTTTAAACATCCATACATCGTTGGATCCGTAATACATTGAAACATCACCGCCAGAGTTTATTATCCTTCCCATTACAATCACACCACCATCGGGTGTGGCAATTATGTCCCTTGGTACTTCATTACCAGGTGTGCCATAACATTTTTCCCAGATAATTTCTTTTTCTAAATCTAATTTTACAACCCAATAATCTATACCGCCATTGTTTATTGATTGAATATCGCCATTTGTTGAAGTAGTACCCGCAAGTATAAAATATTGATTGTTGTTCCTGATAAGTTTAAACGGGCCATCTCCTCCAGAACCCCCATAGCACTTTTCCCAGATTTTATTACCAATCGTATCTGTTTCAATCAACCATATATCTCCAGCGCCATGATAGTTTGGTAAGCCCTGACCATTTGATGTACTTGTAGCCAGTAAGTACCCGTTATCTGTACTTACTACTCCATAAATCTTATTTGTTCCAGTTGTCCCGTAGCATTCTTGCCATTTAATTTCCGGTACTTGTCCACTTACTATTATTGAAAAAGTAATAAAAGTAATCATTAATAATTTTCTCATAACAATAGAATTAAAAGGGATTTTGCAGATAACTGCAAAAATCCCCTTACGTTAAATTACTTAATGATTAACTTACCAGACTTTTTAATAGTTCCCGCTTCAAGGGTATACAAATAGATACCACTTTTTATTCCCCTGATATCCCAAAGTTTTTGTCCCTGCCTGGAATCTATCGAAAATTCTTTAGTTCTCTTCCCATTAATATCCGTTATTTTTAAAACAGCTTCATTTATGTATGAAGGTATTTTAACATTAAAGGCTACCCAGGTATCGGCAGGATTAGGTTCTGCATTTATATACAAACCATTATCATTCTCAGGTTTTTCAAAATCAATCGCTGAACTTTTCATAGTTGAAGAATCTGTCGGTAAGCAATGGCAATAATTGTACCCGTAACCGAAATTAAGAATATTTCTTGCAACTACCTTTGCTGTTCCGCTACTGTTTTCAGCAAGATTAACAAGGAAATCAATTTCATTGTTGTCCAACTCTAAAATACTCCTGTTTTGTTGCTCAATGTCTATTTGGAACTCCGTTAACGATTTGTAATCGTTGTATTGCAACAGCCTGTCTCCAGTTAGTTCATATAATGAAGGAATTAAATCCAATAAGGTTTGTGTGGATGAAAAATTCCCTTCCTGAATGTACGAAGCTATTATTTGTTTATCAGCTTCAATACCACCTAAATTGTCCAACCAAGCACGGTAAAATTGCATATCCATTACAGTATCAGCCAAAATACTTATTATGATATCGTGGACTGCCTGTGATTTTTTTGCGTGAAAATCAGCCATTTGCCTTTTGAGGATTGTTTTGTAAGTAACGCCTCCCGCTATTTGTTTCAACATATCTATCATATATTCAGGAAGAGGTTGCTCTTTATTTTCCAAAAAGCTGATCATATCCCCGTTTTTCAATTCGTCCGGATTAGCCGAAAGAATTTCGAAAAGTACGCTTTCCGGAAATACATCGGTTTTTTCTGCTGTTGTCATCAGAACATCTTTTGATACATGAGGTGAAACACCAAGTAACTCCGTCCTAAGTTGCCACATATCTGATGGCATAGCTGTTTCTACTTCCGATTCTAAAGATTGAGTATTCCCGCCATCCTTCAGATTATCATATAAGGCTTTCATATTATTGAAATCATTTAATGCATCAAGATATTGCTGCTCTGTTTCTTGAAATTGTTGAGGTGTGAGCACAATAGACCTTTCATCGTTGCCACCACTGCCGCCTCCTCCATAGTGAGAAGGGCAGGTATTTTCATAAGTAATACTATATGGTGTAAAATAGCAAGGGTCAGGATAAGGATTAGGTGCTGGAGTGCAATAATGTTCAGGTTCTTCTATAGAGTTTCCGATATACCACCAATAATCAATCTGTTGTGTTCCCAAATTAAGGAAATGCCAGTCAACACCGCTTTGTTGTGAAAATGTATTTCCGGCTGAAATGTTGGTATATCCCATGTACCCTCTGATCATAGCTGGTGATACTAATGGGTCATATGTAGTAACTTGAAAATCCGTAATATTCCCTGTGTTGGTGTTACATTGGAATTCAAGGCCGTGTGCATCATTTATAATATCCCTATTCATCCCCTCCGCAAAATTACCATAACTTAAGCCTTCGAAGGTGTTGAGGTATATAAGGTCGTATTGGGTGTGGCTGTCTTTACATCGTACACCGGTATAATCCCCACTTGGCGCACCAGAGTATTTATAGATATTATTCTCTTCGATGGCAAAGCCTGTGCAGCCTGTCATATCTATGCCATAGCCCGAAGCGGCTTGTCCTTCACCTTCGCATTCTCCTTCTTCGTCGGGGTTTTCTCCAATGTAGAAATCACTAAACAAAACAGCAGCATTATGTACATTGCTTAACGTAATACCATTGCTGTTGTTAGTAAATACTGCATTTTCTACACTTAGTGTATTTGTACTATTAGAGTTTCCGAGGTTAATGCCCTTTCCAAAGTTTGTAAATGTGCATTCACTTTCCTCACCTTCAGGACAAGGTAAAACTTGTGAATTACATAAGTCATAAACTTTAAATCCGGCGTTGTATGCATTAATTCCATGGCCATGAAGTTCATTATAATTATTTACAAATTCACATCCTGCAATTTTAATACCATTAACATCAGACATATATATGCAAGCCTTATGCCAGCTGTTTTCCAAATAATCCTGGTTAATTTCGAATTTGCAATCCTTAATAAAACTTAAGTTATCAGCTGGTGCCAGGTTCGAGCAATTAGGGCCGAGAGAATAGTTGCTATACTCTTTAAAATTAATTGAATATTTGTTATTTATAAAGTAAGCACTCCTGGTACTTTCGTTTTGGTCATCAGATATTTGTATTATACCACCTGAATAGTCTGTATTATAATTGACACCGTCTCTTGCACAAAGCAAAACACCTATTTCTGCATTTTCAATAGTGGCTCCGTTTTGAAGCACTATTTTACCCTGGTATTGTGTTCCGTTACAAGGATATTGCGACTGTTCGTCATTGCCCCACACTTCAACACCTTTCCATAGGTTGTCTTCATGCCCGCAAAATTTGTAGTTTGTCAATGTTCCACCGTCAACAATAAGAGTTGCTCCGGGTTTAACAATTATTCTGGCATCGTTTCCCAAAGCCACTGTAGAATATACTACTAATGTACCTCCGGATTCAATAATAATATCGTGTAATGTATATACGGGCCCGTACCATACATCAGTAAAATTTATGGTTTTAGGAGGCAAAAGTTTTAAAACTTCGCAAACAGCATAATATGTATTTAATCTACCATATCCCATATACTTATTCCACCCGTTGTTGTAACTATGGCTACCTACTTCTTCAGCAGTGTTTATAAGTATATCCCATATTGTAGTGTTTGGAAGTTCGGGAATAATTGAGCGCATTAAAGCTGCGGTAGCTGCAACCATTGGTGCGGAAAAAGAATTTCCTTCCAAATCATAAACAGTGCCATCATTATCTAATGATAAAATATCAGTTCCCGGTGCTACTATTTCCAATTCCGCTCCATTGTTTGAAAAATCACAATCTTCGTCATTCTGGTCGGATGCACCCACAGCCATAGTATAATCACTTTTTCCGGGATAAGTTATTGTGTAATCATATCCTTCATTACCCGCTGCCGCTACAATAAATACATTATTATTATGTGCATTCTGAAAAGCTGATTCTATTGGGCCTGTAACTGTTGGACTGTCATATATCTTTATTGATAAAGAAATAATATCTGCATTCATTTCAACAGCATAATCTATTGCGGCAGATATATATTCAGTAGATTGCCAGTAGACCCATTTATTATAGTAATAATCCCATTTATAATCGGAAACTTTTATTGGGAGTATTTTAACACCTTCAATATTGTCTGCATAATTACCTCCTGCAATCCCTGCCATATCATTATTGTTATTGGTTTTTGCAGCAATTATGCCGCTTATCGCAGTTCCATGATACCCCCAATCTTTTTCAGGGATTACATTATTATCCTCTTCAAAACCAGGAGGATTCAAATTTGGATTAAAATCCCCAAAATCCCATCCTTTCCAATCATCAATAAATGTTGTTGGATCATTGTCAAAATCATCATCGTCTATTTCATTTCCGGTACTTGGGTCATACCAAGTTGACCATTCATCTTCACCATCATTATGAAAAACACCTTCAAATGAATCATTACCATATCCAATATCATCATGTTGTAAAAACAATCCTTCATCAATAATCGCAACAACTACATTTTCATTTCCAACAGTGATATTCCAAGCTTCCGGTGCATCAATTCTATCCAAATACCACTGATAATTTAATTCAGGATCATCCGGTTCAAATCCATATAACTCAATCATAACATTATAACACAATTCATTAACTCTTAAATCATTATAAATCGAATCACAAAGAGATATAAAATTACAAGTAACAGGTAACCTAAAATGAAACCATTCTCCGCTGGTTTCTCTTACATATAGTAAATTAAATTCCTGAGTAAACAATTCTTTTCCGGCTTCGTCAATATTGCTATAAAATTTTATTACAATTGAAGCAGTATCCATTAATACAGTATCATTACCGTTTAATAAGAAATAATTATTGTTATTGTTAGTAATAACAACTTCTCCAATAGTGTCGTTTTGAGTTTTCGCAGTTATTAACATAAATAAAAGCGAAAATAATAAAATATATTTTTTCATAACATTTCATTTTTAAGTTCATATTTTAATTTATCACCGTGCTTTTTCATTTTTCTAAGAGTTTTTGATATTTTTATGAACTTAAAACAGAGAAAAAAGATAGATACTAAGGGTAAAAATTGTCAATACAGAACATTGACTTTGTAACCTGTTGTATCTTAGATGGTTGAGGGGGGGGGTAATGCTTTGATATTTAGGTATATGTAAGTTAGATAAAATTCTCAACTCACTACCAAAGCAGATAAAACCTATTAATTTGTATGGTTTACTTCCAAACAAGGCTGTTTTTAATTTTATAGATTGCCTCAAAATTATAGAAATTATTCGAAAGTTCCAAACTAAACCAGTTAACGGTACTATTTTAAAGTTAGCGGTCTTCATCTGCTATTTTAATTAAATCATTAAAACAATCGTTAAAAAATAATTTCACAAAGGAATGTATAAAATATTACAAAAACCCCCCTGAAAACCACCGAAAAAAAAACGGTGGTTTATAGGGGGGTGAATTGGTAATATGCTGTTTTATAAATACTTAAAAGTGAAAGATTTTTTCGTTGAAACTGTAATCCTTGATCCATCCTTTCAGGTTTGTCTCCCGCAAGCCCTTTTTCAACCTGAAAGGAATTTCCCTTGCCTCATTTTGGTGACAACCTCAACCTGCCAATTCACCAACAAGATGCAGGGAATACAATTTATCGGCTGTTATAATACAAACACAGATGTGCAAAAACGATTGGCAACATAAGCTGCAATAAAGCCGAAAATCATTCGTTAACAAAATTTATGAGAATATATTATTATTTCTGGTAAAATAAGCAGAATTTTGCACTCTCAAAAATTTAATAATCAAAAGATAATCATAATATGTTAGGTCTTTTCTTTTTACTGCCTGTTTCTTTCACAATAATTGCAGTTTTTGCGTGGGGAATTTTTGAAAAAGCAGGTGAGCCAGGGTGGAAAACACTGGTGCCGTTTTATAATTTGTATGTCTGGTTGCAGATCATCGAAAAACCGTTGTGGTGGTATATTTTCCTGCTGGTCCCGTTTCTGAATGTGTTTATGGTAATGCTGATGATTGTGGAATTTGCAAAGGGATTTGAGAAAAATGCTTTATGGGAGCAAGGTGTTGCTGTTATTTTTCCTTTTGTTTATTTGCCATATCTTGGATTTTCTGACAAAGAGAAATTTGTTCCGGTTGCCGATCGTAAGACGTTTAAAAAAGGTGTTGTCAGGGAATGGACTGACGCTATTATCTTCGCAGTTATTGCCGCTACAATTATCCGTACATTTCTGATCGAAGCTTACACTATTCCTACATCTTCAATGGAGAAAACCCTTCTGCGCGGTGACTTCCTGTTTGTCAGTAAAATAGCATACGGCCCGCGAATTCCAAATACTCCGCTGTCATTTCCTTTTGTTCACCACACAATGCCTCTTTCAACCAGTACAAAATCTTTTGTTGAGTGGCTTCATTTTTCCTATTACCGTTTTCCCGGATTCGAAAAAATAGAAAATAATGACGTTGTGGTTTTTAATTATCCTGAAGGAGATACGGTCTCAACTGTTTTTCAGAGTAATATAAGCTATTACAGATTGGTTAAAGAGGTAGGACGCAATAATGCCTGGAAAAATAAGAGGAGGTATGGTGATATTGTTTACCGTCCGGTTGACAAACGTGAGAATTATATCAAAAGGTGTATTGCCATTGCAGGAGATACCTTGGAGATAAAAAACCAGGTCATTTATCTTAATGGTAAAGTCAATCCCCTTGCCCCTGACGGGCAGTTCAAATATTTTGTTGATGCCCCAAAAGGAATAAATAAAAAGTTCAGGGATAAGATTGATATTTCGGATGAGGATTATAACTATTGGCGGAGAGACCCAATGCACAAGCTCCCATTAACAAGTGATGCAGCAGCGTTGCTTAAGGAGCGGCCATCAGTTAGAAAAGTGGAAAAGGTGATAGCGAAATCAGGAGTGTGGAATCCCGACCTGTTTCCGTATGACTCATTATATAAATGGAATATTGATAATTACGGGCCAATTTACATTCCGAAAAAAGGTAGAACAATAAAACTTGATATGACCAACATCAGCATTTATAAACGATTGATAAAGGTTTATGAAGGCAATGATTTGAAAATGAAAGACGGAAAAATTTATATTAATGGTGATGAGGCTGACTCATACACATTCAAAATGAATTATTACTGGCTGATGGGTGATAACCGTCATAATTCAGCCGACTCCAGATTCTGGGGGTTTGTTCCTGAAGATCATGTTGTTGGCAAAGCGTCATTTGTTTGGTTGTCGTTAGATCCTGAAAAATCACTACTGGGAGGCAAGATCAGGTGGAATAAATTGTTCAGGTTTATTAAATAGAGCACAAACCTGTAAGGTTTACGCGATATACTGTGGGGAGGTGGACCTTTCGGGTTTCATGCTATTAGAAATAGAAATAAATAGGTTTATAATAAAAAGAATAAGAGAATGAAAAAAGCAGAGATACATACAAAAAAAGGTATGATGGTAGTGGAGTTTTTTGAGAAAGATGCTCCCGGTACAGTAGCCAATTTTATTGATTTATCAGAAAAAGGATATTACAACGGGCTTACTTTTCACAGGGTGATTCCCGGGTTTGTAATACAGGGTGGTTGCCCTAAAGGTGACGGAACCGGTGGCCCGGGATACAATATTAAATGTGAAACCAATGGCGGAAACCAGTATCACGACCGAGGTGTTTTGTCAATGGCACATGCCGGAAAAGATACCGGAGGGTCACAGTTTTTTGTATGTCACAATCGTGATAATACGCAGCATCTTGACGGTGTCCATACTGTATTTGGTAAAGTAGTTGAAAATGTTGATGTAGTTGATGAAATTGAAGCAGGTGATACTATTGAAAAAATTGTTATTTTTGAAGACTAATTTTGACGATTATTTGGAAATTCAAAAAATGAATCCCAATAATTCCCCTCTTGAGAGGGGTGTAGGGGTGTGTTAATCAATCAATAGTATTCATTTTTTTGATTATTGTAATTCTAAAAGTTGATTTTTAATTAATATTTATTACATATGAAAACACAGACAAGATTTTTTTTAATGTTAACGCTTTCGGCTTTTATTTTTGCCGGATACGGAAAAGCTGAGGCAAAAGACTTTACGGGTATTATTGTTTATAATATCACCTATGGTGATGATATTGATGCACAAACAGCAGCAATGATGCCTAAAACAATGAAACTTATTATTAAGGGTAATAAGTCAAGAGTAGAGATGAGTATGGGGATGGGTACTACTGTTGTAATTTTTGATGCTGAGAAAAAAGATGCTGTTACTCTCATGGATATGATGGGGCAGAAATTTGCAATGACAATGTCAACTAAAGAAATTGAAGCACAGAATGCTGATGTTTCAGATGTTGATGTCGAGGTAACTGGCGAAACAAAGGAGATCGCAGGATATACCTGCAAGAAAGCTATTGTAAAAACTAAAGGTGATAACCCAGGTGAACATATAGTTTATTTTACTGACCAACTTGGCTCAGGCACTATGAATTATAATAATCCAATGTTCAAAGATATTGATGGCGTAATGCTTGAGTATTCTTCAGCCGATGAAGGAATGACAATGAAGTTTTCTGCTATTAAAGTTGAGAAAAAGAAAGTCTCAGATAATGAGTTTGAGATACCTGAAGGCTACAAGGTAATGTCAATGGATGAGTTTAGTAATATGTTTGGAGGTTAATAATTAATGGCAGGGAAGTCGAAAAGCGTTAAATCAGGTTCTAAGAAGAAAAATTCAGCCGGAGCGAAAAGGAAAAATGGTGGCTTCATCAAATCGATGGTCATCTTTTTTAGAAATGAGAAATTTCATAAGCTTGTCGGGCTGTTTTTGGTATTGTTTTCTATTGCCTTATTCATTGCTCTTACATCATATTTCTTCACCTGGCAGTCTGATGCCTCAATACCTTCAGGGACGGCGCATAACTGGATTGGGAAATTGGGGAGAAATCTGTCAAAATGGGCTATTGAAGACTGGTTTGGAATCGGTGCCTATATCTTTCCTTTTCTGTTATTCATTTACGGTTTTCGTATTCTTTTTAAAAAAGCAGTATTGCCAGTGTGGAAATCCACCCGCTTGTCGATTTTGATAATGCTGTGGCTGTCGGTCACCTTAGGATTTCTTTTTGGGAACAACGACACTCTTGCTATACTTGGAGGCTCCTTTGGTAATCAGTTGGCCAACTGGATTGAGCTTGGGCTGGGAAATCTGGGAACAGGATTGCTTCTGCTGTTTTTGCTTTTAAGTTTTCTGATCATTAACTTTAATCTAAACCTGAAAGCACCAAATATTAATTTGGGAAGCAGAAAAAAAAAGGATAAGAAGTTAGAGGGAACAAATAATCCGCTCGAAGATAGATATAATACAAGAGAATTTTCTGTCGATGATGAGGATGGCAAAGACTGGAACGATTCTATTTCTGAGTTAAAACCGGAAAATCAGATCATCGACCTTAGTCCTGATATTTCTGAAAAGCCGACTGATCAGCAAGTTGAAGATAGTATTGAACTCACTATTGAGCCACCAAAGGAAGATGTTCTTGAAGCAAATGAAAAGCAGACAGAGAATGGGGATGTTGATCACAAAACAATTGATGAGCCCTACGACCCGCATCTCGAACTTGCAAACTATCAATATCCACCGCTTGATTTGCTGGCAGAACATGGCAATGATAAGATTTCTGTGCATAAGGAGGAGTTGGAAAGAAATAAAAACAGAATTGTTGAGACCCTGGGTAATTATTCTATTAAGATACAAAAAATTAAGGCTACAATCGGACCAACTGTTACGCTTTATGAGATTATTCCTGCTGCCGGTGTCAGAATATCAAAGATAAAGAACCTTGAGGATGATATAGCTCTTAGCCTTTCTGCTCTTGGGATTCGTATTATTGCTCCTATTCCCGGTAAAGGGACAATTGGAATTGAAGTACCTAATGAAAATCCCGATATCGTTTCCTTGAAATCGGTTCTCAGTTCTGATAAGTTTCAGCATAAGAATTATGAACTTCCATTTGGGCTTGGGAAAACAGTATCCAATGAAAGCTTTGTTGCTGATCTTACTAAAATGCCACACCTGCTTATGGCTGGTGCTACAGGTCAGGGAAAGTCTGTCGGCCTGAATGCCATTATTGTGTCCCTGCTTTATAAGCGCCATCCGTCAGAGTTAAAGTTTGTTCTTGTCGATCCGAAAAAAGTGGAACTCACACTTTACTCAAAAATTGAAAGGCACTATCTCGCCAAATTGCCTGATTCGGAGGAGGCTATTATTACAGATACCAGGAAAGTGGTTCGTACTCTTAATTCTTTGGGTATAGAGATGGATAACAGATACGAACTACTTAAAGATGCACAGGTCAGGAATATAAAAGAGTATAATGTAAAGTTTAAATCCAGAAAGCTTAACCCGCTACACGGACATAGATTCCTCCCGTATATTGTACTTGTGGTTGATGAATTTGCTGATTTGATAATGACAGCAGGAAAGGAAATTGAAGTGCCCATTACGAGGCTTGCACAGTTGGCAAGGGCTGTGGGTATTCATCTTATTATTGCAACACAACGTCCATCCGTTAATATCATTACAGGTTCAATAAAAGCTAATTTCCCGGCAAGAGTTGCTTTTCGGGTTATTTCAAAGATAGATTCGAGGACAATTCTTGACAGCGGAGGTGCTGATCAGCTCATAGGTCGTGGTGATATGCTTCTGGCAACAGGAAGCGATATGATACGACTGCAGTGTGCTTTTGTCGATACTCCCGAAATTGATAAGGTCACAGAATTTATTGGCTCGCAACGTGCCTATCCTGATGCTTTCCATTTGCCGGAATATGCAGATGAGGAGAATGATGGCCCCGCTGAGTATGATCCGTCAGAAAGAGATAGTCTTTTTGAAGATGCTGCTAAAATAATTGTACAGACTCAGCAAGGCTCTACTTCTTTGTTGCAACGAAAATTGAAGTTGGGATACAATCGTGCCGGTCGAATTATTGATCAGCTTGAGGCTGCGGGAATTGTCGGTCCTTTTGAAGGAAGTAAAGCGAGAGAAGTCAGAGTTGCCAATGAGATGGCTTTGGAACAGTATTTGAGGGATTTGGATAACAGAGGGGCTTGAGAATCATGAAATATTCTAATTAAGCTTTAAAAAGATTCGATTATCCTAAAGCAATGAACGTTTAAAACAGAACAGATGAAAAAAATAATTACCATACTGATTGCCATTGCATTTATTCCTGCACTTTTTGCGCAGGATACAGAAAAAGGAGATAAGAAATCAAGAGAAATACTTGATAAGGTTTCCCAAAAGACAGAAGCATACAAATCGTTCAAAGCCGAATTTACATACAAAATGAAAAATAAGGAGGCTGGTATTGATGAGAGTAAAGATGGTGTACTGGTAGTGTCGGGTGATAAATATAATCTGGAAATTGCCGGGCAGGAAATAATGTGTGATGGTGAAACGGTCTGGACATATATTGAAGATGCAGAAGAGGTTCAGATAAACGCTGTTGAGGATAATGATGAATCAATAACCCCGAACAATCTTTTCTCTTCCTATCAAAAGGATTACAAATCTAAGTTTGTCAGAGAAACTTTTCAGTACGGAACTGATGTTTATGTAATTGATATGACTCCCAATGAGGGTAAGAACTTTTCGAAGGTGAGGATTATAATTGATAAGGATAAACTTGAAATTCTGGATTTTACGATATTTGATAATAGCGGTAGCAGCTATTCATATGTTATAAATAAGTTTACCCCTGATGTCGAAATTAAGGATTCTGACTTTACTCTTAACATTGCTGACTATCCGGATGTTGAAGTTGTGGATATGCGTTAAAGATATTAACAGCAAAATTCTTGATAACTTTTCCTGTAGCCCTTATTATGCAAAGGTTTCTTTGTTTAATTTTGCCGCAAAATGAAATAAAGTAAAATGTCTGAGAAGTACACAGAAGATAACGTGCGGTCACTTGAGTGGAACGAACATATCAGAATGCGTCCCGGGATGTATATAGGTAAACTTGGTGATGGTGCATCGCAGGATGATGGTATATACGTGCTTATAAAGGAGGTGATTGATAATTCCATTGATGAGTTTGTAATGGGATATGGCAAAGTAATAGAAGTTGCAATTCAGGATAAAACTGCATCTATTCGCGATTACGGCCGTGGAATACCTCTTGGAAAGGTTAATGCCTGTGTTTCAAAGATCAATACCGGCGCAAAATATGATTCCAAAGTTTTTAAAAAGGCTGTTGGTCTGAACGGCGTTGGCTCAAAAGCTGTCAATGCTCTTTCCTCTTATTTCCTTACAAAATCTGTAAGGGAAGGGAAAACAAAGATTGTAGAGTACTCCAGGGGAGATCTTACCAAGGATTATAAAATTCAGAATACAGATGATAAAGACGGGACACTGGTTACTTTTACTCCCGATTCAGAACTGTTTGGAAATTATCACTATATCCCGGAATATGTTGAAAAGCTCCTGTGGAACTATGTTTTTCTGAATAATGGTCTCACTATAACATATAATGGTAAGAGGTTTCAAGCTAAAAACGGCCTCAAAGACCTTCTGGAAAGAACTATAAACGGGAACGGCCCGATACTTTACCCGATAATACACATTAAAGAGGGAGACCTTGAGTTTGCTTTTTCGCACAGCTCAAAGCAGTATGGCGAGGAGTATTACTCTTTTGTTAATGGACAGCATACTACTCAGGGTGGTACTCATCAGGCTGCATTTCGGGAGGCAATTGTTAAAACTATCAGAGATTTTTATGGAAAAGACTTTGATACAAGTGATATCAGGGCAAGCATAGCTGCCGCAATTTCGTTAAAAGTGCAAGAGCCTGTGTTTGAGTCGCAGACAAAAACGAAACTCGGATCACAACTTATGGAGCCTGGTGGTCAGACTATCAGGAATTATGTGAATGATATTGTAAAGCGTAATCTTGATAATTTTCTGCATAAAAACCAAGAAACAGCTGAGGCATTACACTATAAAATATTGCAGTCGCAGAAAGAGAGAAAAGAGATGGCTGGTATTAAGAAACTGGCACGTGAAAGCGTGAAGAAAGTCAGTTTGCATAATAAAAAACTTAGAGACTGTAGAGTGCATTACAACATAAACCACGAACGAAGACTTGAAACTACAATATTTATAACTGAGGGTGATTCGGCGAGTGGCTCAATTACTAAATCAAGGGATGTAAATACTCAGGCTGTTTTTAGTCTGAAAGGTAAACCACTTAACTGCTACGGCCTTAGTAAAAAGATTGTTTATCAGAATGAGGAGTTCAATCTTTTACAGTCAGCACTGAATATTGATGATGGACTTGAAAATTTACGTTATAACAATATTGTGATTGCAACCGATGCTGATGTTGACGGGATGCATATCAGGTTGTTGCTATTGACTTTTTTTCTTCAGTTTTATCCTGATCTTGTCAAAGCAGGACATCTCTATATTTTGCAAACACCTTTGTTCAGGGTAAGAAATAAGAGAAAAACTGAATATTGCTATTCGGAAGAGGAGAGGCTGAGAGCAATTAAAAAACTTGGTCCAAAACCTGAGATAACACGTTTTAAAGGACTTGGTGAAATTTCGCCGGATGAGTTCAAGCATTTTATCGGCTCTTCCATCCGTCTTGAACCCGTATTGCTTCAGCGCGAATCTTCAATTAAAGAGATACTTTCATTCTATATGGGTAAGAATACACCACAGCGCCAAACCTTTATTATTGATAATCTCAGGGTTGAAGAGGATATCCTGGAAGTTAATAAGGTAGCTTAGTAATTAGTTGGAGAACGGGTTTTTATTTACTGGTATTCAATCCCTGTCTTTCCAAAAGTTTGAAAGCTTCACCGAGCTTATCAATGAGGTCGCCTGCAATCAACGCTTCATATCCCATATTGTCAACAGCAATGTCACCTGCAAGTC
>JAUVIX010000198.1 GCA_030592565.1 Chlorobiota bacterium | reverse complement strand
ATGTGGGCAACCCAGTTCGAAGTATTATTGGTTACCAGATCATCTTCTACATATCCTTTATGACACGCCTCAACTACCTGTTCCCTCAAAGCATTCCTGACCTTTTCCTTTTCCTTTTCATCCATAAGGTCGTATAAAAGATCATAACCCATAGCTAAACTCATTCCCATTTCGCCAATAGGGTAATAGATGTGTCGCCCCCGTTCCTTCCACCAGGGGTGAAGCCAGCAGGGAAAAGAACTGATCTTTACCAGGAGTTTCTTCCCATACTCTCCGGCTTGTTTATCTCCCAACAAATTGTATGCAAGGGCATTGTAATAAACACCATCCCTCCAACTCACGATCCGTTCAAACCAAGGCCTTATATTTTGCAATCCATAAACGCAATCAATATCAGCACCGGGAAATTGATCGATGTCATAAACAATGCTATCTATTGGCTTTTCTTCGCGAATTGCTTTTGCTTTAGAGATTATTTCATCCTTGACATTTTGAAATCTCGCACTTTTTAGTCTTGATACTACCCGATTCTGCCCCTCTTCATCAAACCATAACCTCGGATGGTTTCCTCCAACATTGTCTGGTTTGATAAAAATAGTAAATTGAGTATCAGATAGTTTCTCGCTGTCTTTGTATGCTTCAAGGGTTGCCAGGTATAATCCTTCAGGAAATGTAAGTTCAAACTCAGTATCCCATTCCTTATCATTTCTATTGAGATCCTTGCTTATAATTGTATTTTCCCTCTCAGTGAAAGAAGTAATTATTAATGTCACACTATCCATATCAACAGGCCAGGTGCCTTTTAAAACGAAGGTTTCACCACTTTTATAATGATTTTTCGGAATATAAGGCTCCCACTCAGACAAGTTTACCATCTCAGGCTCAATAAAGCTAAAATGCACTTTTCTTGCACCTTTCAATTCTACATCATCTATACCCAGGTAAATAGGCATTGCCGGATCAGCTTCGGTAAACTTTGTCAACACTGCAAGTGCATTCACCTTAATTTTCCCTGATAATAGTTCCGGGTTCTGTTTAACAAAATCATTATATGTAACTTCTATCCATGTCCATTCATTTGTTACAGGATTGGAAATGGTATAGTCAACTTCGCCATCAGGTCCGGCTGCAAGACGAATCTTGAGAAATTCCGGATCAAGCTGGGTTTTCAGATAATACCTGAGTCTAATATAAGACTCAGATACCAGGTATATGTCAAATTTCTTCTGTGCACCTGCATAATTATCAACACTGGTGTAGGGTGTTACCTTTAAAACAATCGACAAATTTGAATCACCGGGCACTATCGTGCTAACCAGCATATTAGGATCAAAGGCTGTATCCTGCCAAAGTGGATATGTAGCCCAGGCGCTTAATTCATTTGTCTCAAAATCTTCACTATACCCGAATGGTTCAAGTGAGATGTCTGTAGTTGAAATAGTACTACAGGCAAAGAGAAATAACATAATTGATGAAACTGAAATAATCTTTTTCATTTTAATCTTTTCATTGATGTTTTCTAATATAATGAAACTAATAATGTCCTCGCCTATCCATTTTGACCTGAGGACGATCAGTTATCCCGTGTCCGGGAAACTCCTCATCGGTAAATAATTTGAAAATATGATATGGATTCTTGTTTCGAAGAATATCATCAGGAACCCAGGTGGCTTCATGGATGCTACGGTCATAATAATCAAACAAACGGTGCATATTTTTAGCATTGATCCGGAGAAATGCTTCATGGTAATCATGATTTGCGGGAAAAAAGATTTACCTGGATGAATTTAATGAAAATTGTCTGATATTACGTTGAGTTTGGATCATCTAATGCTTTTACGGGATATTTCAATATCACCGACATCGGGTTTATGATCCAGGGCTTCTAATTCCTGATCAGTCTCCTTCCAGAGGATGTTAACTAAATCGTTCACTTTCATATTGGCAATGCTTGCGGCCTGCGCCTGGTGAAATATTTCATGAAACATCAAGGTCAGGCCCTTAAGGTTCGACAAAAAGCTTTTATATTTGGATATCAAAACAATCTTCTTACAAAAGAAGTGTATTCGAAAAGTAAAAGTTTCGTGTTATGACTAGAAATTCAAAAAGCCAATACCTGATTACTATGTTATTATCTGTTATGCTGGTTGTTCCTGCTATTGGGCAAACAACTACAACAGGAAATACTGTTGATACAATTCGTAAGCATAAACTCATGGATGGTGAGTTTTGGCGCGATCAGGTACTGACCGGGCTTATGCCATACTGGTATCAACATGTCAGGGATGAAGAACATGGAGCCTTTTACCTGAATTTATCCCGTGATTGGCAGCCGATGCCGCCATGGGATAAATTGCCGGCAATGATCAGTCGCCAGATTTTCAGTTTCTCTACTGCCTATCTTCTGTCGGGAGATGAAAAGTATATCAATGTTGCTCGTGAGGCGGTGGATTATTTGCTAAAATATGGCTGGGATCAGGAATACGGTGGTTGGTTTGAAAGTATCGCTCAAAATGGTGAGCCGAAGAATACTAACAAGCGTGCAGCCTCACAGATCTATTGCAATGTCGGACTTACACAGTACTATTTTGCCACCGGAGATGAGCGTGCAATATCCCATGTCCTGAAATCCGTTGAGATCCACAAAACTATATCTCATGATGAAAAGTATGATGGCTATTATATGATGTTAAACAGGGATTTAAGCCTTAGTGATTCTTCCAAGGCAAAACACTCACATTATGGTCAGGGTTCACTAATGCCAGGTCTTATTCTGGCAACCCGGGATTCTGCCGTAATAGATTTTTCAAAAAAACTGGCTGATATAAGTATCGAACAAATGATCGATCCTGTTGGAGGCTGGATGTTAGGATACCCTAACGGATATGACAGAGAGTGGAATTATGTTCCTTATTTGGTGGATGGTAAAGAAAGTATATATCTGGGTGCTTCTTCAACTGCAGCTTTGTTTTTCTTGCGTCTTTATAATTTGACCGGAGAAGAAAGCTACCTGCAGCATGGCAAAGCTTTAGGTGATACACTTTGTGAGTACGGATGGAATCAGGATAAAGGTTGGTGGCTGTATGCTGTAGATAAAGCACCTCCTTATCGTCCGGCAGAATCTCAAAAAATATATTGGTGGATTCAGATTTATGGCGCCCTTTTACAGCTTCAGCTTTACAATGTTACTGAGGATGAACAATACCTGGAGAACTTCCTGAAGACAGAGCTCTATTTTGATCGTTATTTCATGGATAGTGAATATGGTGGTGTATTCTTAGGGCTTAATCCAGACGGATCATTCCTCGGAAATGGCGAGAAAGCAAAGTCATGGCATACCTCATACCATGAAATCGAACACGGGTTTCTCAACTATCTCTACCTCAATCTATTTATAAACCAAAAGCCGGTGATGCTCCATTTCGAATTAGATGGTCCGAAGATACATTTCGTCTCGCCCGTGGAAGATCCGGAAGTGCAGATTACCAATGTGCGGATAAATGGCAAGCTCTGGCCTGACTTTGACCCCCGGGAACGTAGTATTACATTGCCAGCAGGTAATAAGCTGAAGGTAGAAGTCACCTTAAGTAAATAATTTACGAAAAACTTGAAAGCTTAAATAATTATTATACATTTGTCTAAACTATGACTACAAGTCATAAATTTGAACACGTTAAATAAATTACACATGGGTATATCACAACGCAAGGAAAGAGAGAAAGAGCAGCGAAGAAAGGATATAATAGATGCTGCCGAGAAAGTATTCTTTAAAAAAGGGTTAAATAATTCAACCATGGATGAAGTTGCCAAAGAAGCTGAGCTCAGTAAAGGCACCTTGTATTTATATTTTAAAAGCAAGGAAGAAATTCATTTTGAGATCAGAACAAGGGCGTTAAATATTTTATCAAAGATGTTTAAGAAAGCTATTTCTGAGAAAAAACGGGTTTTGAGAACTGCATGGAAATTGGAAAAGCCTATGTAGACTTTGTAAAAAAACATAGCAACTATTACAAAGCAATGATTTATTTTGAAAATAATGATTGCAGTGCAGTCCCATTTCGTGGCATCCGTGAGAACTATCTCAAAGAGAATAACCCTTTAAAATATTCTGAACAAACAATAATCCAGGGAATAGCAGATGGTAGTATCAGAAGCGATATTCCTCCAATAATTATGGCACAAATACTTTGGGCACAAATGACAGGAGTTCTGCAGTTTATTGCAACAAAACAAAAAATACTTGAGTTTTCAGGTGTTAAAGCTGAGGATATTCTTATCAGCCAGTATGAAATAGCAAAAAATGGGATAATGAATAAAGATTAAGAGCTTGAATCCTGATTGAATGAAACATACTAACAAGTAACAAGAAATCACATGAAAATTAAACTAACATTCGCAGTACTTTTAATACTTGCAAGTCAGCTTTCTGCTCAAAACAATATTTTGGAAAAATATATCAATGAAGGATTGCAAAGCAACCTTACATTAAAACAAAAACAATACTCTTATGAAAAGAGCATACAGGTTCTGAAAGAAGCAAAAGGGATGTTTTTTCCGAATTTGAGTCTTAACGCAAGATACTCGGTAGCTGATGGCGGGCGTATGATTGATTTCCCCGTGGGTGATATGTTAAATCCTGTCTACAGCACACTAAATCAACTAACTCAAACAAATCAGTTCCCACAAATCGAAAATGAACAAATCCCATTCCTAAGACCAACAGAACAGGAAACCAAGTTACGTTTGGTTCAGCCCTTGTTTAATCCACAGATTTATTATAATTCAAAAATAAAATCAGAACTAACAAATGCTGAAAGGGCTGATGTTGAAAGCTATAAACGAGAATTAGTTGCTGAAATTAAAATAGCATATTTCAATTATTTAAAAACTGTACAGGTTCTTAAACTTACAGATAAGACGTCTGAGCTTCTGAAAGAAAACACTAGAGTAAACGAACGACTTTTTGCAAACGACAAAATTACAATTGACAATGTTTACCGTTCAAGAGCAGAGCTAAGCAAGCTTGACAAAAGTATTGCCGAAGCTGTTAAGTATAATAAATCTGCAAAAGCATATTTTAATTTTCTGTTGAACAAACCACTAGAATTGGAAATTGAAATACTGGATGAAAAGAAATTGGCTCCTTTTGAAAAAGGCCTTCAGTTCTCACAGGAGTATGCAATAAACATCAGGGAAGAATTAGATATGATCAAAAGCTATAAAAATGCTAATGATTATAATTTAAAGATGAATAAATTCAATAAAACTCCGAACCTGACTGCTGTTGTTGATTATGGTTTTCAGGGTGAAGAATACAAATTCACATCTGATGATGATTTTGTAATGGCTTCGTTTGTTTTAAGTTGGGATTTATTCAAGGGCTTTCAAAATAATGCTAAAATTCAACAGGCAACTATCAACAGGCAAATAATTGAAACACAGTATAAAGAGGCGGAAAACCGGGTGAGGCTGCAGGTCCTCGATTTATATTACGAAGTGGAATCTGTCGAGAAAGCAATTATTGCAGCTAAACAGGAAAGATTTAGCTCTGCAAAATCATTTGAAATTATTAACAAAAAATACAATGCAGGACAGGCAAACCTCATAGAATTCATTGATGCGCGAACCACTATGACGAACGCCGAAATTAATCTCATTATTGCAACATATGATTATCAGATTAAATATGCAAAATTCGAAAGGGCAGCATGTTTATATGAGTTGAATGGTGAAAAAAAATAATGAACATGAAAAATTCTATTAAAACTTTAGCTGCAATTTTTATTGTCATTTTGGCCTTTAGCGCTTGTAAAGAGCAGGTTACTGAGGAGAAAAGTATTGAAAAAGTAAAAGTCAGGACAACAAAGGTTATTGAAAAAGAGATGTCAATACCCGTTCATTGCTGTGGCAAATTATCTTCAAAAGAAGAATCAAAACTAAGTTTTAAAACCGGTGGGATTATCAGCGGAATATTCGTTGATGAAGGTCGGGTAGTTAAAAAGGGACAAGTTCTGGCAAAGTTGAATCTCTCCGAAATTCAGGCACAAGTGAATCAGTCAAAACTTGGATTGGATAAAGCTGAGAGAGATTTCAGGAGGGCTAACAATTTGTATAATGACAGTGTTGTAACTCTTGAGCAACTACAAAATGTTACGACTGCTCTGGATATAGCGAAATCAAATGTTGAAATAGCAGAGTTCAACTTGCAGTTCTCAACAATCAAAGCTTCTTCAAATGGTACAATATTAAAACGAGTTGCTGAAGAAAATGAAATTGTCGGACCTGGTAGTCCCGTTTTTCTTTTTGCGTCAACAGATAACGACTGGGTAGCAAGGGTGAATATTACAGATAAGGATATTTTCTCTCTGCTGCTAAACGACGAGGCAGAGATAAAATTTGATGCTTATCCCAATAAGATATTTCATGCAACTGTTACCGAAATTGGAAACTCAGCCGATCCTTACACAGGTACTTATGAGGTTGAATTAACAATAAAACCAACTAATGAAAAACTTGCTTCCGGATTGATTGCAAGTGTGGATATCTATCCTTCAAAAAAAGAGAAATTCATGATCATTTCTGTTAATGCTCTTATTGAAGGTGACGAATCAGAAGGATATGTCTATCAAATCATTAACAATAATCAGCTTAAAAAAGTGAAAATAAACATTTACAAAATTTCTGATGATTATTTGATTATAAAGTCCGGCATAGAATCCGGGGCCGAGATAATCACCGAAGGAGTGAGCTATGTTAATGGAACGTCAGAAGTTGAAGTAATAAAATAGCTAACAGTCAATAGCTAACAGCCAAAATTTAATACAATGAACCTGCCGAAAATAGCAATCAACAATTATCAATTCACAATTATTGCATTTATCCTGATTACGATAGCCGGATTGAATTCCTACCTGAATATGCCCCGCATGGAAAATCCCGAAATTAAAATACCGGGGGCTACCGTGGCAGTAATTTATCCGGGGACTAACCCTGTTGATATGGAACAGTT
>JAUVIX010000261.1 GCA_030592565.1 Chlorobiota bacterium | reverse complement strand
GTAGGATTTAATAAAGAACATATACTGGTGATTCAAAATGCAAGTACTGTTGGTAGCAAAATCAAAAGTTTTAAAGCCGAGTTGCAAAAAATACCAGGGATTGTAACTATAGCTGCATCCACGGCAGTTCCCGGACACAATAATAACAACAACGGCTATATAATCAAAGGCCGGCCTGAAGAGTCATACTTACTACAAACAAATTGGGTTGATGTTGATTATTTTAAAACCTACGGCATTCAAATATCGTCAGGAAGGTTTTTTGACCTATCTTATACCACTGATAAAGATGCCTGCATTGTCAATGAAAATGCAGTTCATAGTTTTTTGATGAAAGACCCGTTTGCCATCAGATTTATTAACAGAAATGATGAAACAGATGAAGTGACCTATATGCCCATTATTGGTGTGGCCAGGGATTTTCACCACGAATCACTCAGAAGTGGAATAACACCGTACATACTTCGCTTTAAAAATGAAGAAATCAACTGGGGTTATATTAGTATGAAGTTGTCACCATCAGCCACCTCAACTACACTTGAAAATATAGAAGAAATTTGGGGTTCCTTTACAAACAATAATCCAATGCAATACTTCTTTATGGATAAGGATTTTGAACGCATGTATAAAGAAGAAAAACAAAATGCAAGATTGGCTGTCCTTTTTACAATCGTTGGAATACTTATAGCTTCCCTCGGGTTGTATGGATTGACATCCTTCACTGTTCAGCAAAGAACCAAAGAGATTGGTGTAAGAAAAGCATTTGGCGCATCCCTAAATAGTATTTGGTTTTTAGTGGCAAAAGAAATCATAATCCTGGTTCTAATATCAACAGCCATTGCCTGGCCACTTATTTACTGGATAGCGGATAACTGGTTACAAAATTACCATTACCGTATCAACCTTCAGGTAACCGATTTCTTGTTTGGATTATTCATTGCATTGATTATAGCACTGGCTGCTATCAGCTATCGCACCATCAAAACTGCTCTATTGAATCCATCACACTCATTGCAAAGTGAATAGCTATAAAATTTATAGCGAATAAAATGCTACCCCTGCTTCAAGTTGATTCCACACAATGACATTTCCACTACCTTATTCCTGTTGGGAATTGCTCTAGTTTTTTAATCATTTTCCGACTTCGGTTTTTAATAGCCACAGATGAATGCAGTAATTGTTTTTCCAGGGTAGAGATCAGCTCATATTTCAAGTCAGGATATAGGAACAAAATCCTGAATAAAATATCCTGAGAATAGATTTTGAGGGCTATCTTTTCTTTCGGGCTATTCAACCACTTAAAACAAGTTTCAACTAATATTCCAAAAATCTCCTCGTCAAAATCCATTGTCATCTCAGCAATCATTTTAGCAAAACTTCTTTTTACTCCATCTGTTTTAAAGCCAGACATTGATTGAATTATACTTTTCAAATGTGGCTGAACCAGTTCAGGATATTTCTTTGATGACATCTGAATAACTCTTGCTGCCCGCATAGAATGCTTTCCATTGTCTTTCAAAGCAAAATCAAGAATATGAGTAAACAGTTCAGGATTATCCCCAATTGCAATTAAAGCAAAGTCAGCCGTACGTCGTGAACTATCAAAAAGGAGGTTTTCTATATTCATAAGAGACTGCAAAGATAACAAATTGGGCTATCAACAGTTAGAATGAAGTTTACAGTTTTTTGTCAACCATTTTTATGATAGGACAGACTGAGTCCTGAGGATTGAGAACTGAGGAGGATGCAAAACGTTTCAAAGCAAAAACAGTGTTATTCAGACTAATGGGGCAGACAATTGGGATGGGAGGAGGAATCCATTTGCTGAGAAACATCCTACTGTCAGAATAATGTGGGCTGTTCGGGATTTCCAAATCCGGAACAGCTTGAAGCAGCAAGCGGCAGTCCTCACTCCATCTGTTTCAAAGCATCTTCAACTGTGTCAACAGGAAGTTTGCAACCTTTATCGGTACAGACATAAATCAATGTTTTGTTTTCGACAGAGCGATCCCTGAAAAGGGGCAACTCGCTTTTTACTTTTGAGGAAAGCAGTATGGAGTTTGGCAAATAATGGTATCGGAATTCATCTGAAAGAGAGAAGGCCTTCTCACCATAAATCACAACTGAATAGAAAGGATAAACTTGCTTCAACAGCAAGATTCCCCAGTTTAAAAAAGAGGAGGGATAACTGATCATTTTTTCACTCACTTTCGCCAACATCTTTTCTGCAATATCAAAATAACTCCTGCTCTCAAAAAACTCGCCCAGTAAAAATAATGAATTTGCAATTGTTGAATTTGAAGAAGGAATTACATTATCAGTTATTTCCATCTTACGGGTGATCAGATTAGCATCCTCATCAGACGTAAAGAAAAATAATCCAGTCTTTTCATCATAAAAGTGAGCTAATGCATAGCCTGTCGATGCTTTCGATTCATTAAGCCATTTCTCATCAAAAGTTACCTGATACAACGAAATAAAAGCCTCACTTACAAGACTGTAATCTTCCAAAAATCCAGGGATTGTCGCTTTACCGTTTTTGTAATTATGATGGAGTCCACCGCCGGATATCTTCATCCTATCTAAAATGAAGTTAGCATTTTTTAATGCTACTTCAAGATATTCCTTATTGCCAAAAGCAGTAAACGCATCGATATAACCTCTTATCATCAAAGCATTCCAGCTTGCAAGTATCTTATCATCAAGTGCAGGCCTTATCCTCTCTTCTCTCTTTTTCAGAAGATTCTTCTTTGCATCCAGAATGGTTTTCTCAACCTCATCTTCCCTATTATTGTATTTTTTTGAAAGCCGGCTTATGCTCTTTGCTTTTACCAAAACATTTTTACCATTTTCCCACAGCGCATCCCTATCCACACCGAAATAATCCACAATCATTTCGGAATCGTCACCCGTAACCTCCTCTATCTCTGCCTTTGTCCAGACATAATATTTACCCTCTTCACCGTCACTATCAGCATCCAATGATGAGTAAAATGCACCCTCAGGGCTTATAAGTTCACGTTTTATAAATTCGAGAGTCTCCTCAACAACAAGTTTGTACTTTATCTTCTTAGTAAGCAGGTAAGCCAGTGAATACAACGATACGAGCTGTGCATTATCATACAGCATCTTCTCAAAATGGGGAATGTGCCATTTTGCATCAACAGAGTAACGGGCAAATCCTCCCCCAATCTGGTCGTAAATACCACCTTCCGACATTTTATCAAGCGTTAGTTCCACCTCCTCCTCTACACTCTTATCACCTGTTAGTGCAGCAAAATGTAACAGGAACAGATAATTGTTAGGCATTGGAAATTTGGGAGCACCTTTCCTTCCTCCGTATATTTGATCAAAGCTGCTATTGAAATTATTAACCATCTTAACTGCATCCTGCCTCCCAAATGGAGTTCCGGAATCTGCAAGAAAAGCAAGGTCATTATCTCCAATTCCGGCTGTTATTTGCTCCGCCTGTGCAACAAGGTCATCATGCCTCTCTTTATAAAAAGTTGAAACCTGTATTAATACACTTTTCCACTGCTCTTTCCTGAAATAGGTCCCGCCATATACCGGCCTACCATCAGGGAGAGCAAAACAGTTCAATGGCCAGCCACCATTTCCCTGTATTATCTGAACAGCATTCATATAAATATGGTCAACATCCGGCCTCTCCTCCCTGTCAACCTTAATGCAGATAAAATTGTCATTCATCAGCTTTGCCACCTCCTCATCTTCAAAGGATTCTTGCTCCATAACGTGACACCAGTGACAGGCTGCATAGCCAATACTTATCAGAAGCATTTTATTTTCATCTTTTGCTTTCGCAAGAGTCGCCTCATTCCAGGCATGCCAGTCAACCGGATTATGGGCATGCTGAAGAAGGTACGGGCTGGTCTCGTTAATAAGATTATTGGTATATTTATATTTTTCCTCTTCCATATTAGTTTGTGATTGATAACAAAAAAGTGAGAGAATAGTTTTCAGAAACACTATAATGCTATTGTCCTATTGCAGCAGCATCATTTGTCTTAATTTCTGAGGCAACGCACCGAAAAGCCTTTTATTTTATTTTTGTCACCTGCCTCTACGAAGCCGTTGAAGTAATACAGGCTGCGATACCAGGCGTTAGTCGATGAGTTTCCCGACGAAGACCACCAATTGCCACCAATGTCAATGCCGTTGAACGTTCCAAAGGAGTTGCGATTGCCACCCGGAAGAGCTGAGAATCCAAAATCATCTGTACCCCAATCATCACTATTTTGATTCCATCGGGGATGTTCTGTTGTGTTGCAAGTATCTCCCAAAGGGGAATTCACTTGTCTGCACGATTTTAGTTCGTTGCCGTGAGGTGAGACTGTTCCGCCAATAAAGTTGGTTAATGTTGTCCATTCATCATCGGTTGGTACGTGCCATCCTAGTGGGCAAAGTCCGTTAGCACAAACAGTTGTGTGCCAGTTATATAATCCACCATACAAATCTCTCCAATTAATATCATTTCCGTACCATGCATACGCTCCGGTTGTGAGATTACGCCAAATGCTATCGTTAGTTATATTTGGTATTGGATTACCGTTTCGGTAAGTTGTGGTTTTTAGATTTTCTGCCATCCAGCATTGGTTACCAATTTGTACTGTGTTGTACGTGTTGCCATCAATGTCAGTTACTATTGGTATTCCGGGGCAGGGAACTCCACTTGCATATTGAAAAGTATAAGTTTGGCTTCCAGTTGGCGAAGAAATGATGGTTCTCTCCCCAATTTCAGAATAGACAGTATATTCCAATTCATTCCCAAGATTAAACCCAAAACTATTGGATGCTTGATGGGATTTATAACTGATGTTATTACTTTCATATCCATTGTAAACAACTTTACATTTCTCACCAAAAATCGTTTCTCTGTTTAAACTCAGCATTTTAATGGTTTTGTTTGTTTGCTTTCCGGTTACAGTAAGAAAATAATACTTTTCATTCCCTGAATAAAAAGCAAATGAATGATTGCCCCGGTTTAAGGTGTTTTCATAATGTGCAAGCTCTCTCCCGAGGATATCCCGGATGGCAATTTTGATTTCATCCTTTTGTGGCAAATTCAAATTGATTTCGGTTTTACCTCTAAAAGGGTTTGGATAATTCTGTGAAACAGAGAAAGTGTTTTCCTCAATTGTTTCGTTGTTACCGATACTCGCTACATAATCCAACACCAATATGGTATCAGGTGCATAAAGAGATGTATCTCCTCCCTGCGTTAGGTTTTCAATTAAGATACTATCCAATGGAACGTGTTGCCCGTTGTTATCTGCTGTGAAGATTAATTCCATTGTAGATTTTTGGCCAAAGGCACTTATTGTAATTGCAATTACAAAAATCGATATTAAGGTTTTCATTTTTACAATACTATATTTTAGAAGTAGCATATTCATATTGCAAATATACCAAATTACAGAACTCGTACTACAAAGAAATATATTATCCAAATAAAAGCCCGAAAAAAAATTGAGTTGTATTCAGAATAGTTACTTTTGCGCCCGCAATGCAAAGAAATATTTTTCACCGGCTCAATACTTTACGACCTGACAAGATTGATCAGCAAAGGCTGATTATTCTGCTCAGCCTTATTATTGGTCTCGCCAGCGGACTGGCTGCAGTTATGCTGAAAAATATTGTCCACTTTACAAACTATCACATCACAAAAGATTTTCATTTCGAGAAGGAGAACTTCCTATACCTCGCCCTTCCACTGATTGGGCTGTTTCTTACTGTGCTTTATGTGAAATACTTT
>JAUVIX010000307.1 GCA_030592565.1 Chlorobiota bacterium | reverse complement strand
TAAAGGACTCTGCTACTGATGACATAAATAATGAATATATCAATTTCCTATTTCTCTTGGCTAAATTTCTAAAGCCTGAAGGAAGTGTTACTACAACATGGTGATGGGGTTTATTTACCATCTTTGTAATAATAGTTTCACTCCATTTTAATGTGTCAAGATAGCCACAGGTCGGACAAAATCTATTGCGACAGGCGTGATAAACTAATCGTTCTTTTTCACAATCGGGACATTTGTATAAATCTGCTCCTAATTTTGGAGTACGGCAAGCAAGCATTGAATTTACTGCTTTAAATTGTTCGGGTAAAATAGGCTCTTTCGGTTTTTTTACATAAGCATCCCAATGTGAATTGAAAAATCCTGACAAACTGTATCTTTTCTTCTTCTGACGCTTATTGCACATAGCAATGATTATATTATAATCAAATATTCGACTGTAATATAGTCATTGTTGGAAGAAATAAAAAATAAATAGACTGTTTTTTTTTAACTATGAATAATCTTCTGCTATTTCTATTGCTATTGAATAACTTTCATCTGCCCATTCCAGAATAAGTTCTCTTTTGCCGGATTTTACACCATAAATAGAATCCTCAGCAGTTACTATAATATAATCATATGCTTTATAAAGCTCTTTAACATTATCTGCAAATTCATCGTCTGCATCTTCTGTTGGAAAACCAGATTTATCGTAAAAAAAACCAAATTGGTCAAATTCATTAAATTCTAAAAATTGGGTTTGGTTCAACTTAATATCTTTCATAGAATTTTTTGGTTTCGGAGGTGGATTCAATGTGCTAACGCAACAAAGTTAATAATTATTAATTGATACAAATATACCATTTTTTTGATAAATTAAACTTTTTCTTCTATGGCTTATTGAAATAGAATAACTCTCCTTAGGTCGAGTTATTTCCAGTTCAACAAGCTATCAACATAATCATATTATTTTAATTAATCATTTTTTCTTTTTTTTCTATTATATTAGAATATTCCTCAGCAAAAACTTCCGCAGGTGTTTTAAAATTCAATACTTTTCTTGGTCTATTATTTAGTTTATATTGTACTATTTTAAGCTGTAGTTCATCTATAGTGTTAAAGTCTGTCCCTTTTGGAAAATATCGCCTGATTAATCCATTAGTATTCTCATTAGTTCCCCTTTCCCATGATGAATACGGATGTGCAAAGTAAACTTGCATACCGGTTTGCTCTGTGAATATTTTATGTTCAGACATTTCTAAACCATTATCATAAGTTAATGTTTTTAAAAAATAGTCATCTATAGTATCAAATTCTTTCTCAAAACCAATTCTTACTGTTTTAGATTTTCTATTATGTAATTTCACAATAATTGTAAATCTTGCTTTTCGTTCAACAAGCGTACCTATTGCACTTTTCTGACCTTTCCCTATCATTAAGTCTCCTTCCCAATGACCTATTTCTTTTCTGTTTTCAATGTGTTTTGGTCTTTGTTCAATACTAATTTGATCCTTGATTCTAGACTTTCTTTTATTATAAGTATTAGTCCTTCTTCTTTGCGATTTATGATAGGGAAGCAGTGCTATTAATCTAAGATTTAGTTTAGCTTGTCTATGCAGATAAATGTGTCTGTATATTGCCTCATGAGATATAGTCATTATCAAATTATTAGGATAATCTATTTTTATTCTATCTGATATTTGTTCGGGTGACCAATCTTTTAAAAGTCCTCTATAAACGTAAATCATTAATTTTTTATAGGTGCTGATTTTATCTAATCTTCTTTTGTTAAGGTAATTATGTTTTGCTAACCAGTCTGCCAATTTTGCATCATAAATCTCATGTGGACTACTTACCCATTGATTAATCTCTCGGGTTATTGTTGATCTGGAGCGATTTAACTTTTTTGCTATAAACGATTTTGTTTTCTTTTCACCTAAAAGAGTCTCTATTATTACACGTTCTCGATAGCTTAACCTCTTATATTTTTTTTCTTTCATACAACAAATCTAAGATAATGATTTGTTGCGTTGAGTTATTGAATTCAGGATGTTTAATTTAAGTAACCACTAACGGTTACAATAAGCCGAGTTGCGCTGTTAAAATTAGTACTTTGTTAAAAAATAATTACCAAATTTACAATTTATTACAAACTTATCAAAATACCGAAAAGCAATTCGGTTTATTGTGTGTTAGCCACTGATATTTTGGTTCAAGGTTTCTTTCTTGCCTCTGTAATAGGAGATTTAACAAAGTATATATGTTTATCATACCTCTTATAGTTATCGTACCCATATTTTAGATTTCGGTATTGCTTTTCATTGGTGTTTTTAATTCTATCAAGCACTTGTTCCCATTCTAATTTTTCAATTAATAACCCGATTTGCTGGTTTTCTAATGATTTTTTTACAAATAGACTATCCAAACTTCCAATTTCCCACTCAAAACAATAATCATGTGGTGTAATTAAATCCTTTTTGTATGCTTTTTGAAATTTTTCTAAACTTCGTCTATACCCGCTGCCGACATGAAGGCAACTGTCTAGTTCAATTTCTGACATTGTATTTAATGACCTTGCTAATCCATTTACCTTAATTGAATACGTTTTTCCTTTGGTATAAGGAAAATCATAAGTTAAATAACAACCTTCACGATAAAAATTTCCGTTGTCAGGATATTTAAAATTATTTGGAGTATGATGGCTTCCTCCATGCAAAAATACTTTATGACCTAACCAATATTTACCTAAAAATGCAGTATCAGTTAAATTTCTTACGATTGCCTTTTGTCTATAGTAACTAAACTCAAAATGATATGATTTATATAATGCTTCAAGATTATCTATGACCGTTTTGATGTAATCATAAGTAATAAATGGATATTCTCCAACAAGTTTTCTTTCCTCGGCAATTTTAAGCTTTTGATGATAAACAGGTAATAACTCACCTAAATCAATGTCGGTTAAATTGTTGATGTCGGTTATTGTATCTACCTCTATTTGATTAAAGTATGGTATAACTATATTTTTAATTGTCGTTTTATAATCATGTTCGATGTCAGAAAATCCAACTCTCAATTGTTTTTCAGGATGCTTAAAATTCCACCTTCTGATATGAAGTAAAAGATTATATTGTTCTTTGGGATTTATCATTTCAGTTAATTCCTTATTGAAGAACTCCTGAGCTGCTTTTTCATCTTTAATCGAAAGGTAATAATTAACAAATCCAGTTAAAGAATATTGGGCTTCAAGTACAATAAGTGGATAATAGTCAAACACATTTAGAGCAAAAAATATCCTATCCCTTAAGTGTTGGATATACTTATGGTAATGATTTTCTCCTAACAATAAATGCTGGAGAACACTTAATTTCCTTAACTCAAGCCAGCTCTCATCAATTTTGATGAGACAGGATAGTGAGAGATTCTTTGTATCATCAGATTTGATAAAAATTCTTTTTTGTAATGATATGAAATGAGAAGGCAGATTTTCTGCCAGGGCCGAATTCTCATCAATGTTAATCGGCAACTCAACACCATTTTCAGATAAATCTTGGATCTTGCCATCTTGATGAGTGAAAATGAAATGTTCCGGCAGTGAAACGGCAAGAACAATTCGCAAACGATCCAAGGTTGAAAATGAAATCAACCTGTCTTCATCACCTTTTTTACCTATTGAAAGCATTTCAAGAAATTGTTGTCTTGCGGGGACAACCCGCTCATCAATAGTAGTTTCAGAGATAAAAAACAGATTGCACAGAGTTGACCGGAGGGTACTATTCCCTGCTTCCGCCCAGATACTGTAAAGCTTCAGAAAAAAATCCAGGTCGTCGTTACATGGCAAAGCAAGCTGTTTATGAACTCTACTAATCGCCTCTTTGGTTGGGAAATCCCACCATCGGTCCCAATTAAGCAAGCCACCCTGAAGCCGCATAGGTGATAAAGCGGCCAGTGTCGCCATCTCTACGCCGCAAGCATATTGATCTGCGGCCACAAGCAGGTTGGCAATCGGCACATCGGTCATGAATGACTGCAATTCCATGCCAAATCCTGTTAAATCGCCGTCTATATCCAGGGCTCCCATGCTGCTGAGAACCTCCGGTGCGCGTTGCAGTTCACGTTCCGGGGGACTTTCTATCCATGGAAATTTTTGAATATCATCAATACCTGCTGCCTTTGCTTTCAGGACAACCTGCTCAAGGGAGGAACGTTTTATTTCAGGAACAGTATGGGCAGGAAAAACCTCTTCGTCTTCGAACTGACCGTCTGTATAAAGCATATGCGCTTCACCATCGCGGACTCGTCCCGCTCGCCCCCATCTTTGCTGGCAGCCTGCCCGGCTATGAATGATTACCCTTAAATCATTTGCAGAATTATTGGGGTCCCAGCTTGATTGTTTAACCAGACCACTGTCAACAACATAGACGATGCCATCAACTGTTAATGAGGTCTCGGCCACATTGGTAGCAATTACG
>JAUVIX010000213.1 GCA_030592565.1 Chlorobiota bacterium | reverse complement strand
GCGATTATAAACCATCTTTTATAGATGTGCAGGCTTTGGTGACCTATAAAATTACTAATAAACTTGAACTTTCTGTACTTGGTAATTTTGCGAATAATAAATACAATCTTGTTCCGACAAGCCGTGAAACAGATTTTGGAACCGTACAGAATGTAAAGCGTTTGAAAATATATTTTGAAGGACAGGAGGCTGATCATTATGTGAACTATCTTGGTGCTGCAACTCTTTCATACAGACCGGATAATAAGTCTGTATATAAGTTGGTATTCTCAGGTGTGAATTCAAATGAAAATGAGAACTATGATCTGTTGGGGCAAGATTGGATTGGGCAGGTTGAGAATAACCCGTGTAGTGAGAATTACGGAGATGTTGTTCAAACGCAGGGAGTAGGCACATATATGGAGCATGCCCGCAATAGCCTTGATTCAAGAATTTTTAATGTTGCCCATCGCGGTAGTATTGAATCAGGTCAGAATTTGATTCAATGGGGTGTAAAATATCAGCATGAATGGATAACAGATGCTATGAATGAATGGGTATTGATAGATTCTGCAGGATATACACTTCCCCGGCCTCCTGATTCAGTTGGCTATATTGATCCGTCACTCCAGCCTGATCCTTCTTTTGTGATGAGTTATTTTGGTAGTACAAACGCTGAAATTACATCAAACAGATACACAGCATTTATTCAGGATATCTGGAGCCTGCCTCCCGACAAACCTGATTTCACTTTTACTGCCGGCGTAAGAGCTAATTATTGGGATTACAATAACCAGCTTGTCATTAGTCCCAGGGCAAGAGTATCTTTTAAACCAGACTGGGAAAAGGATTTCCTGTTTCGAATCTCGGCAGGATGGTATTATCAACCGCCATTTTATCGGGAATTAAGAGATTTTTCAGGAGCAATACATTCTGATGTGAAAGCACAAAGGTCTATTCAGGTAGTTATTGGTAGCGACTGGAATTTTAAAGCCTGGGACAGGCCATTCAAATTTGTCACCGAGGTTTATTACAAGAAACTTGATTTTCTGAATCCATATATCGTTGATAATGTACGCATAAGGTATTTGGCAAATAATGATGCTTTCGGATATGCTACCGGAATAGATATGAAAGTCAATGGTGAGTTTGTGAAAGGAATTGAATCGTGGGCTAGTTTATCTGTGATGAAAACAATGGAAAAACTGGTTTATTATGACGATTTGGGAAACATTACAGATACAACAGGATATATCCCACGCCCGTCTGATCAGCGGGTTATGTTCAGTATGTTTTTTCAGGATTATCTTCCCAGAAACCCTACCTATAGAATGAGCCTTACTCTTTCATTCGGAACAGGCCTGCCTTTTGGCCCTCCGCAAGCAGCAAAAGAGAAGCATACACTAAGAATGAATCCATACAGAAGGGTTGATATCGGTTTCTCGAAAGAGCTGATTGGAGGACACACTCGCTTTTCAAAGAAAAATCCTTTGCGTGGGTTTAAAGCAATGTGGATTTCTGTCGAAATTCTGAACCTTCTTCAGGTTGCCAACACAGTATCATACATCTGGGTTACTGATGTCTTTGGGAGACAGTATGCTGTCCCCAATTATCTTACCATGCGACAGCTTAATGTGAAGCTGGTTGCTAAGTTCTGATGTTAAATGTCCTGAAAAAATTGTTTACCTGATGTTGTGACAAGCGTCCACGCTAGTCATATAACTATGACTGACAATTGAAACCTTTACAGCCCCAACAATTCCACAACCGGATCGCTCCCGCCAAATAACATTTTTGCCGGATTTTCGAGCATCTCTTTCACCTTTACTAAAAATCCTACGGATTCGCTTCCATCAATAATACGATGGTCGTACGACAACGCAACATACATTATCGGATGTATTTCCACTTTGCCATTAACAGCTATTGGGCGTTCAACTATGTTGTGCATTCCAAGGATAGCACTTTGCGGTGGATTGATAATAGGGGTTGATAGCATCGAGCCAAAAACACCACCGTTTGTAATAGTGAAAGTACCACCCATCATCTCATCAACTGTAATTCTGTTGTTCCGGGCTTTGCCTGCAAGTTCTTTAATATTTGCCTCTATTTCGGCAAGGCTCATCTTTTCGGCATTCCGTACAACAGGAACCATTAGCCCTTTAGGTGAGCTAACCGCAATTCCTATGTCGGCATATTCGTAATAAACAATTTCATCTCCGTCAATCATTGCATTTACCTGTGGGAAATGTTGTAATGCTTCTGTTACCGCTTTAGTGAAAAATGACATAAATCCGAGTGATACACCATATTTTTCTTTAAAAGCCTCTTTATATTTTTTGCGTATCTCCATTATGGGCGTCATATTCACCTCGTTGAAGGTCGTAAGCATAGCGGTTTCATTTTTTACTGAAACCAATCGCTCAGCAAGTTTTTTTCTGAGCATCGACATCTTTTTACGATCTGTATTTCGTGTGTCTCCCCAGGATGAAGCAGACCTTGAGGCACTTGCCGGTTTAAAATTATTTTTCGCAGTAAGAAAGAGATCAACATCCCTTTTACCAAACCTCAGACTTTTCAGGTAATCAATAAACTCAACCTCCGAAATATTTTTTTCCTGCATTAGTTTTTTCGCAAGAGGGGAGATATTCAACTCTGTTTGCATTACGCCAACTTCGATATCCTCCTTATCTTCCTGAACTGCCATCTCTTTTATGGCACTTTCGACTACTTCTTCCTGTATTTTAGGTTTTTGCTTTTGTGATGATGCTTCTCCTTTTACAGAAGAGTCAACGGTTGCAACTACGCTACCCACATCAATTGTATCACCTTCTTGTGCCAGCAGTTTTATCTTCCCGTCTTCTGTTGCACTAATACTAAGTGTTGCTTTGTCTGAATCAATTTCAGCAATTTCCTGATCTCTCTCCACAAAATCGCCATCACTTACGAGCCAGTTTGCCAACTGAACTTCCGCTATTGATTCTCCCGGGCTTGGTACTTTTATTTCTATTAATGACATAATATGTTATTTATTCTAATTTAAATCCCAAATAATTAGTTTAGCTTTTAACCTTTAACCTTTAGCTTTTAACTTTTAACTTTTAACTTTTAACTTTGTTTACTTCAACTGTTTAACTCCCGATATTGACTTACTGTCAATTACATTGACTTGTAATTTTTTAAGTTCTTTTTCAAACGACTTCCAGCGGTTACCGATACAAACCATTTTACATTCATAAGGTACATAAGGGCAATCACACTCTTCAAATGTTTTTTCAATAATTTTCCGTTGCCTTATATAGTGGAACTTGCTTGAACCTGTTGCAGGACTGCCACTTGGCGGGCGGGCAATTGCCTTTAACGGAACATCTGTAAATTCCATATGGATATAAGGCCAGGCTCCCATATTATAAGGTTCCTCCTGTGTCCAAAGCCAGGTTTTTGCCTTATTATACTTTTCGATTATCTCCTTCAGTTGTTTCTTAGGCAAAGGAAATAGTTGCTCAATCCTTACAATAGCAATAGTATCGTTCTTGAGTTTTTGCTTTTCCTCAAGCAGCTCATAATAAATCTTTCCATTACAAAAAACTACCTTATTAATTTTTTGCGGATCTGCCGTTTCATCATCAATCACTTCCCTGAATCCGCCTTTTGTAAAATCTACAATTGGCGAAACACATTTAGGATGCCGCAGCAGACTTTTTGGTGTGAAAATAATGAGAGGTTTTCGGAATGGCCTTTTAAACTGTCTTCTCAACACGTGAAAAAGATTGGCCGGTGTTGTACAGTTGATAATCTGCATATTATACTCGGCACTTAATGTTAAAAATCTCTCCATGCGAGCACTTGAATGCTCCGGTCCCTGACCCTCATAACCATGAGGAAGGTATATAACGAGGTCATTCATTACATTCCACTTATCCTCTGCACTGCTCAGGTACTGATCGAAAATTATCTGGGCGCCATTGTTGAAATCGCCAAACTGTGCTTCCCAGATTGTAAGGTTATTGGGCGTCATAACAGAATATCCGTATTCGAAACCTAAAACTCCATATTCTGAAAGCGGAGAGTTATAAACCTCGAACCTTTCCTGTTTTTTACTAATGCTGTTTAATGGAACATACTCCTCCTCTGAATCTTCAATTTTTAGCACTGAATGGCGATGGGAAAATGTTCCGCGTGCTACGTCCTGACCACTTAATCTTACTGCTACACCCTCTTCAAGCAATGTTCCGTATGCAAGCAGCTCGCCCATAGCCCAATCAAGCATTCCGGTTTTTTCAATCATATCCCTACGGGTGTTCTGTAGCCTGACTATTTTTCTGAAAAGATTGACATCTTCAGGAACTGCTGAAATCTTCTTCCCAATATCAACAATTATTTTCCTGTCAACACCTGAATCGGGTGATGATTCAAAATCTTCGGGCTCAGCTTTTCTAATATCGTGCCATTTTTCCTGTACAAAAGTTACATCAACGGTTTTGTTATTTTTAGATAGTGCCAGGTTTGTTTCAAAGGTCTCATTTGTCTTTGTTGTGATCTCTTTGGCCTCTTTATCATCAATTATCCCCAGCTTTATCAGTTTCTCTTTATATATCTGCATCGGGTCAGGATGCTTCTCAATCATTTTGTAGAGAATAGGTTGAGTGAACCTCGGCTCATCTCCTTCGTTATGTCCATATTTGCGATAACAAAGCAAGTCGATAAATACATCATTGTTGAACTTCTCTCTGTATTGCATTGCAAGTTGAATAGTGTATGCCAGGGCATCCATATCATCGCCATTAACATGAAACACTGGTGCGAGAATGGTTTTTGCAATATCAGTGCAGTAAGTGCTTGTCCTTGCATCAAGATAGTTTGTGGTAAACCCGACCTGATTATTAACAACAAGATGAATTGTTCCTCCTGTTTTGTAACCTGAAAGACCCGACATCTGCGCCATTTCATAAACCACACCCTGTCCTGCAATGGAAGCATCACCATGAATTAGAATAGGACAAACTTTATCATAATCTCTGTTATAATCCTTGTCAGTTTTAGCCCTGGCCATTCCCTCAACAACAGGGGCAACAGTCTCAAGATGCGATGGATTTGGAGCTAATGTCAGTTTTATCTTTTTATTCGTAGAGGTAATTCTGTCGGTTACATACCCAAGGTGATATTTAACATCCCCGAGAATTGATTCATCTTCATATTCCTTACCTTCAAATTCACTAAAAATTTCATGAAAAGGCTTTTTCATAATGTTTGCAAGAACATTAAGCCGTCCCCGATGTGGCATTCCAAGAATAAACTCTTTGGTTCCAAGCTCAGCACCTTTTTCTATTATGGCATCAAGTGCAGGAATCATAGTCTCGGCACCTTCGAGTGAGAAACGTTTTTGTCCGGGGAATTTTTTATGGATAAACTTTTCAAACAACACCGTGCGACTAAGATGTCGAAACATATATTTTCGTTCTTCATCTGAAAAGGCATAAGAATTTTTTGAACTTTCCATCTTATCCTGTAACCATTCAATAACTTCTGGATGACGACTATACAGATACTCAACCCCGACAGAGCCACAATATGTTGCATCAAGATGAGATATTATATCACCCAATTTTGCTTTACCGATTCCGATTTCACCTCCTGCCTGAAATTCTTTATCAAGGTCACCAGTCGACAAACCGAAATTTTCGATATCAAGAGTAGGTGTGTATTTTCGCCTTGTCCTGACAGGATTAGTTTCTGTAAACAGATGGCCACGCTGCCTGTATCCTCTAATAAGGTTCAGCACCTTAAACTCATCAGGATATTGTTGGCTTCCTGTAGGTGGTTTGGAATAATCAGTCCGGGCAAATTCGAAGCCCTCAAAAAATTTCCTCCAGCTTTCATCAACCGACTCAGGATTGCTTTTAAACTCATTGTAAAGAGCTTCAATTTGTTCAGGATCAGCACTGTTTAACCAGGAAAATCTATCCATAATAGTTATTTTGGTAAAATTTTAGCAAAGTTATTAATTTATCCGCTTTACGATGATTATTTATGTTACTTGCATCTTTATCTGAAACCTTTATAATGGGGAAAATGTTCAATTGAAAAGGAAAAGGATTGCAATATAAATATGCCGGCTGTGTTGTTTTGCTACCTTTTACCATAATCTTTTTCTGTAATATGATGCTTAGAGGTTCTTCGTTATTTTACCTCAATCATCCAAACTGTTACTTATAAAACGTACCATTTTACACGACTCATTGTAATTTATAATTATTTTAAATAGAGACTGTAACAGGCTGATATTCCCCCCCCTTTTAATATCAAATAGTATGTATTTTTTAGTCACAAAAATTTTTTACACAAAAAATACAAATCGTAACATTTTGTTTATATATATTTGCATTTCAAACCACTTTCAGGTGATTTTGGCAGGGAGCCTCCTGCACCCCTTTTTTCAGGAGGCAATGTATGAAGAAAAAGAACACAGGCATAGGCCTGTAAAAGTCGTTCTTTGAATTTATATTGTCAAAATGTGACCTGTCAATCAAACTAAAGACAATGTCATTGTAAGCGTTGCAATCCCTCAGCGATGAAATACAGTTGTTGGTTACTTATCGTCATTGCGAGGAATAGTAGGGTGAGCAAGTGGGAAGGCATTCCGTGGCAATCCGTTACCTAT
>JAUVIX010000216.1 GCA_030592565.1 Chlorobiota bacterium | reverse complement strand
GTGATTTTCGAGAGCTTTTTTATGATCCTGCCTTATGTGAATCTTAACAGGTATGATCAGGCACTTGCTTCAATTGATTTATTCTTTCTTGGTGTTAATCCGACAGTTTGGATCGAGCAGTTTGCCAATCCCTGGCTCACAGACTTTATGTATCTGCTCTATTTCTTCTATTTTCCAATGCCCCTTTTTATTCTTGGATATTTATACAGAAATAAAAGATTTACTGACCTTGATCAGAGTGTTTTTGTATATATGATTGTATATTATAGTGCTTATATTGGTTATTTTATCTTCCCTGCATCAGGTCCCAGGTTTTATGAACCAATTATGCAACTCCAAACAAAGAGCCTTGATGGACTTTTTCTTGCTCTCCCGATACGGAATTTTATCAATATCCTTGAACCCAACAAGCTTGATGTTTTCCCCAGTCTGCACTCTGCCATCTCTTTTACAACCCTGATGATGATGGCAAAGTATAATAAAAGGATGTTTTGGATTTTTTTACCGATAATTTCAGGTATCTTTGTGTCACTGGTTTACTGCCGTTATCATTATGTAGTTGATATTGTTGCCGGTGTCGCCTGGTCAGTGGCGGGTTTTGTGATAGGACATTGGTTTTATAACAGATATGTAGTTGGGAAAATGAAAAACTTTATTAAAGATTAAAGTAGCAATGTTTAAAGGTGTTATATTCAATAAGAAAGATATTCATTTTTATGTGATGCTGCTGAGTGCACCTGTGCTACTCACTTTGTACAGGTATCAAGGCTGCCCAGAGTATTTTTATGAGTATTTTCCTACACTGGTTGATAATCCACAGGCTGACATTTATGCAAGGTATTGGCAATTTATTATCTTTTTTTTGTTGATGTTTGTATTGCCGGTTGGATATGTGAAGTTTGTGATGAAAAAGCCATTGTCCGGCTTCGGGCTTCGCATTGGCGATATTAAATATGGAAGTAAATGGTTGATTACTATTCCATTTGTCGTAGCTCCTTTGATATTTCTTTCTTCTCAAATGCCTGATATTCGTGCTGAATATCCATTGGCAAAAACATTAATGATCGATCAACAGCATTTGCTTGGCTATGAATTAATGTATGTTGTGTTCTATTACATTGCCTGGGAGTTTTATTTCAGAGGATTTTTACTTTTTGGGCTGAAAGATAGATTTGGTGCTGTGAATGCAATCCTTATACAAACAATTTCTTCATGCCTGATACACATTGGGAAACCGGAAGGAGAGATAATAGGTTCCATTGTAGTAGGCATTTTATTCGGAATGATTGCTTTACGGAGCCGGTCTGTCTGGTATGTCTTCCTGATTCATGCTTCAATTGGTGTACTTACTGATATTTTTGTAATATATTTTAACTGATTATGAAGGTTCTGGTAACAGGTGCAAACGGATTTATCGGAAGCAATATTGTTAAGCGATTGCTTGATGATGATTGTGAAGTCAATGTACTTGTCAGGAAATCCTCAGACTTGAAATTTCTGGAAAATTTGAGCGTAAATTATTTCTTTGGAGATATAACTCAACCCGCTACAATTGAGCCTGCAGTTGCAGATGTTGAAAAGGTGTTTCACGTTGCCGGATTGGCTGCTGACTGGGGGTCGTATGAAGTTTTTAAAAAAGTCAATTATAAAGGTACAATCAACGTTGCAGAAGCAGCTGACAGGGCAGGGGTAAAGCGTTTTGTTTTTGTTAGCACAGTTGCATTTCATGGATTCGGGAAAACGAATATGACCGAAGATTCTTCTGTTGGACAAAACCTTATTCCTTATGCCAAAACGAAATATATGGCAGAGCAATGGCTTTGGGATTTTGCACAGAATGCCAAAATGAAAATAGCGGCAGTACGACCCGGAAACGTTTACGGGATCAACGACCGCACTTTTATTTCGAAATATATTGATGTTTTATTAAAGGGGAAGTTTGCGGAAATTAATAAAGGCAAAAGTAAGACCTGTCCGGTTTATATTGAGAATCTTGTGGATATAGTATTGTTGGTTTCTAAAGAGAACAATGCCGTGAACAATGTTTATATAGCAACCGATGGCCTCGACATCACCTGGCATGAATTTAACAGCACACTTGCTTCAAAACTGGGGATAGAGCTGCCAAAAACTTCTATTCCATACGGTCTGGCTATTGCTGTTGCAAAAATGTATAACGGAGTTCATAAGTTTACCAAATTGAAGTCAGCACCTTTTCTGACACCTTACCGCATAAATAATGGAGGTAAAGATTATCATTTCAGCATTGCAAAATTGCAAAATCATTTTGGGTATAAGCCGGCCATTGATCTGGATGAAGCCTTGAATCGGACAGTTAAATGGTATCGTGATGACAGGGAATAAACCCGGTTTTAAAATACTACCTGCCGATATGGTCGTGATTGCCTACTTGATGATCACGGCAGTTTTGATGATTTTTATTCCAAAAGAGGAGTTTGATGTTGGGATGCATTTGATTGACAGGCTATTAATTATACCAGGCATTGCCTTCATTGTTTTTCTGGATTCAGAATGGAGAAACAATTTTACAAAGTTTCTGCATCTTTTTTACCCGCTGACACTTCTGAGTTATATATATGGTGAGACTGCCTTGCTCAATCATATTTTTTTCACTGCCAATCTCGACCCGTTGTTTATAAATCTTGATAATAAAATATTTGGCTTTCAACCTGCTCTTGTGTTCTCAAAAGCCTTTCCGCAGGTTTGGTTTAGCGAGTTTATGAACCTCGGATATTTTTCATATTATTTTATGACAATCGGGGTTAGTGTGATAATCTATTTTACACACAGACCGTTTGCCGAAAAGGCAGTTTTTGTAATTGTAACCTCTTTTCTTATCTACTATCTGTTTTTTATAATATTTCCTGTGGTTGGGCCACAGTATTTTTTTGAACCTCCACGATCGGAAGTGCCTGTCACAGGGTTTTTTAGCAAGGCCGTTAAAGCGGTTCAGAAAGCCGGAGAACATCCTACAGGAGCCTTTCCGAGTTCACACGTAGGAATGGCTCTGATCTTTCTTTATCTGAGCGCAAAAACTAACAGGCTTATGTTTTGGGTACTTCTTTCTTTTGTAACTCTTATTCTCTTTGCTACAGTTTATATAAAGGCTCATTATGCAGTTGACATAATCGGCGGTATTTTATCAGCACCAGTTATTCTGTCCCTAAGCTTAAGAATTTGGCATTTTCTCTTAAATTATCTTGGTTCTTAATTAAATAAATACATACATTTGTGAATTAATTCACAGCTAAATTGATTTAGTTGTATAGTATTGTAATACAGTCTTTAATATAAAATATTTTCGAGATGCCTATAAAAGAACTAAACAGTATATTCAAACCTCAGCGCATCGCGTTGATCGGAGCTTCCAATAATCCTAAGAGTGTGGGGGGGATTGTTTTAAAAAATTTGGTGGGTGCAGGTTTCAACGGTGTAATTTATCCTATAAATCCAAAGCGTGAAGCTGTAATGGGGATAACCTGTTTTCCGGATTTATTGAGTCTTCCCAAGACACCAGACCTCGCTGTTATTATGACAGGTGCAAAATTTGTCCCCGGTTTGATCAGGGAGTGCGGCGAAGCAGGAGTTATGGGCGTAGTAATCATTTCTGCCGGATTTAAGGAGTGTGGCGAGTCGGGTAAAGAACTGGAAGAACAAGTGAAAAATGTAGTGGCAGAATTTCCAGAGATGCGGGTTATTGGGCCTAACTGTCTTGGTTTTATTGTGCCCGGCCTAAATCTGAATGTGAGTTTTGCTGATGGAATGCCCAAGAAGGGGAGTGTTGCCTTTATTTCACAATCAGGTGCACTCTGTACATCAGTTCTTGACTGGGCTAAGGAGGCGAATATCGGCTTTTCATATTTTGTATCTATAGGTAACGCTATGGATGTTTCATTTGGTGATTTGATTGACTATTTTGGTCAGGATCCAAGTACAAAGTCTATTGTTCTGTATGTTGAGTCGGTAATAGATGCCAGGGCGTTTATGTCGGCTGCCCGTGCGTTTGCACGCAAAAAACCAATCATAGTTTATAAATCAGGACGTTTTCCCGAATCGGCTGCTGCCGCTGCTTCACATACCGGAGCTCTGGCATCCGAAGATTCAATATATGATGCTGTTTTCAGGCGGGCCGGAGTTGCAAGGGTTTATAATATAGGAAATATTTTTGATTTTACTGACTTAATTGGACGCAAGAGAGTACCGAAAGGATCTGGCCTTGCTTTGGTAACTAATGCCGGCGGCCCTGGAGTTATGGCAACGGATGCTCTTATCGCACAGGGAGGTAAACTCGTTGAGCTTTCCAGCGATACAATGAAAAAACTTAATGATTATTTGCCTCCTTTCTGGTCGCACGGTAACCCTGTTGATGTTCTTGGAGATGCTCCACCTGAAAGATTTGCGGAAGCAACCAGGATTGTTCTGGAAGATGAAAATGTTGATGCCGTTCTCGTTGTACTTACTCCACAGGCAATGACAGCTCCCACAGAAACTGCAAATGCAATTATTAAATTATCGGAGAAGACTTCCAAATTGATAATGGCAGCCTGGCTTGGTGGTGCAAGTATGAAAGAGGGTGTTGACCTGTATAATAAATCAGGTATTCCTGCATATACTACTCCTGAACAGGCAATTGATGCCTTTATGATCCTTTCCGGATATTCCAAAAATCTTGAGCTGTTGTATGAAACACCTAAGGAGGTTCCGGTTTCATTTTCATATGATAGGGATGATCTGAGGCAGAAGTATCTTACAGACATCTTTCCAAAAGCTGAAATTTTGTCAGAAGATGATTCCAAACTACTTATTAATGATTACGGGATTACGACAACACATCCTACGGTTGCAAAAAATGAAGATGATGCCGTAGATATTGCCCGCGATAAGGGCTATCCGGTAGTTTTGAAAATTCATTCACCTGATATTACACACAAATCGGATTCAGGCGGAGTTGTACTGAATATTAAGAATGATGAAATGGTGAGAGTTGCATATCATACAATGCTTGAGACTGTTAGAGTGCGTGTTCCGGATGCAAGGATTGAGGGTATAACTGTCCAGAAAATGATTAAAACAAAGGATGCTGTTGAACTCATCCTCGGAATCAAGAAAGATCCTGTTTTTGGAACTGTGATGCTTGTGGGTATGGGTGGTACATCTGCCGAACTCTTTAAGGATAAGAGGCTTGAGTTTCCCCCTTTGAATGAGAGACTGGCGCGGCGAATGATTGAGTCGTTAAAAATTTATCCGTTACTGACTGGCTACAGGGGCACAAAGCCTAAAAATATTGAGAAACTGATTGAGGTTCTCATTCGACTATCGTATCTTGCAGCAGATTATCCGGAAATATTGGAGCTTGACATCAATCCTGTTTTGGTAACTCCGAAGGATGTAATTGCTCTTGATGCAAGAATAGTTGTTGATAAAGAACTTCTTGGTAAACAGCAGGAACCTTATTCACATCTTATCCTGCGACCTTATCCCGATACACTAATAAGGAAAATTGTTTTAAAGGATGGAACCAAGGCGTTATTGCGACCAATTAAACCTGAAGATGAACCACTTTGGCTTGAACTTTTGGGTAGTTGCTCTAAAGAATCTATCTATTTTAGGTTCAGATATGATTTTCATTTTAACTCACATGAAGTTGCAACACAGTTTTGCTTTATCGATTATGACCGTGAAATGGGAATTGTTGCTGAAATTGAAGAGAATGGCCGAAAAAAACTTATTGGTGTTGGAAGGCTAATTGCCGATCCTGATCTTGAATCAGCCGAATATGCTGTATTAATTACTGACAAATGGCAGGGTAAAGACTTGGGGAGATATTTAACTGAGTTTTGTACTGAAATAGCAGTTAACAGTCGTATGAAAAAAATAATAGCATTGACTACTAAAGACAATAAGCCAATGATTTCTGTTTTTAGAAAACTGGGCTTCATTGTTGAATTTAATGAAGATTCTACAGTTTGCGTAAGGAAGGAATTGAAATAGAATATTTTTTTCACTGGTTTGCAAAACAAACCAGTGAAAAAATTATTTGATATGCCTGTTAATCACTTCACAAATACTATTGAATATTTCATCAATAGTACCAATACCGTGAACTGATTCAAATTTATTTTTGTTTATATAATATTCAATCAATGGCTCTGTTTGGCTAAGATAAACCTGAAGCCTGTTCTCAATTACCTCCCTTGTGTCATCCACCCGGCCTTGTTCCTCCGCCCTGATTAACAGGCGATCAATTATTTCTTTATCAACAACATCAAGTGCCAGAACAAGAGATACTTCCCGATTCTCGTTTTTAAGAAGCTCTTCAAAATCGACAGCCTGTTGTATTGTCCGCGGAAACCCGTCGAAGATAAATCCATTAACGCCACTATATCCTTTAATAGCATCGTCAAGTATATCTATCAAAAGTTCGTCAGGGACAAGCTCTCCTTTATCTATAATACTTTTTAATTTCAATCCCAGTTCTGTTTTTTATTTAATGTTTTTTCGGAATATGTAGACTGTTGAAATATTAGCAAGAGTGTATTTTTC
>JAUVIX010000153.1 GCA_030592565.1 Chlorobiota bacterium | reverse complement strand
ACGGCAAACAGTGTATAACCGAAAATACTTTTCAGGTCATAATCAATACGGAAATGTTTTCGCATCAGGAAAAAGGAAAATGTCATTACCGTAAAATAGCTGGCAAACTGTCCCCATGCTGATGCCATATATCCGAAAACAGGAATCAGTAATACATTAACAAGAACAACAACAACAGTTCCGCTAAGGTTTATCAGTGCCCCGTAGCGTGTTTTGTCTGTCAGTTTGTACCAGATGGAAAGGTTTATGGTTATTCCGAAAAACAGTTTTGCAAAAAGGATAATTGGCACAACCTTCAATCCTTCCCAATATTCCTCCCCGATAAAATATTTTGTAAAATCAATATAAAGGGTGACCCCAAGGAAAATCAATAATCCGAAGATTACGAAAAATTTCATCACATCGGCATAAATCTCTTTTGAGTTTTCCTCTTTTGCTTTGGCGAAGAAAAAGGGCTCGGCAGCATATCTGAACATCTGAGTGAAAATGGTCAGAAGTACGGCCAGCTTGAAGTTGGCACCGTAAACCCCGACAATTTTCATTGCTTCATTTTTATCAGGCCACAGGTATTTCAGGAAAAGCTTGTCAGAAACATCGTTAAACATACCAAGTAAACCAACAATAAGTATGGGGAATGAATAGTTTAGCATTTGTTTAAGCAAAGCTTTATCAAACCTGATTTTTATTTTGAAAATATCCGGAATTAAAAGTAGCAATGTAACAATACTCGCTGCAAGATTTGAAATAAAAGCATATCCCACACCAATATCAGGAGAATAGAAAGCAAGTAAGGGTGAATCGGGGTTGCTCTTTGCAATTTCGGGACAAACCCAGAGGAAGTAGAGGTTAAGACCTATCTGAACAGAAACATTAATGATCTTGATAATAGCAAACCTGAAAGCCTTGTTTTGTTGACGCAGCCTGGCAAATGGAATTGAAGTAAAGGCATCAAGGCCGATAATAAACCCGAAATAAATAATATACTCGTGATGCGATGGATACCTGATCAGATCAGCCAGTTGGTGCGAGAAAAGAAGTATGACAATGATAAAAATGAATGATGTGGCAAGCAGAGTTATCATAGAAGTCCCGTAAACCTTTGTCTTGTCCTTCTCTTTTTCGCTGAATCTGAAAAAGGTAGTTTCCATCCCGTAGGTAAGCAAGACCATAAGCAGGGCAGCATAAGCATAAAGCTCTGTTACAACGCCATACTCACCTTTTTGGAAGACACGCGTATAAAATGGAGTCATCAACAGGTAATTCATCAGCCTTGGAACTATTGTCCCCAGGCCGTAAATGGCTGTCTGTCCGGCAAGTTGCTTTAGATGATTCAAATGTTGTAAAAATTATTGAAGGCAAATGTAGGTATTTCTTTCAAACTTGCATTCAAACTTCTTAGAGGTTTTCATCCTTCATCCCATAACTTCTAAGAAGTTTGGAGGTAAATTTTGGTTACTACTCAGCAGGTGTATGTAATTGGTATTCAATAGCCCCGTGCTTTAGCACGGGGAGAAAAAGTTAAAAAATATTGCAGTTTTGGCGGAATTTTTGACAGCGCAGCCAAAAATTGTGACAAAATATGTTAATAATTAAGTAGTTAGATTTTTCATAGACTGCTGAGTAGTAACAAATTTTTCATAGACAAGAATAAATGATTAATTTTGTTGAGTTATTTTTTTAGAATCGCTAACTTAAAATTTAATAAAATGAAAAAATCATTACTTTTATTGCTGGTATTAAGCTTTGGCTTATCTGGTTGGTCGCAAAAAGGAGTTCAGTTTAAAAAAAGAACTTGTAAACAAGGCTGTCACAAAAAGCCGTGTAATTAATAAAATTAATAATACAAATTATGTTGGACCTGTTAAGCCCAATGTCGGAAGTCAACCTGTTGCTAAAGGTGAATCTGTTATTGGGAACACTTTTTACGATATTCAGTCGAATGCCGTATTGAGTAACAGAATTTGGTTATTTGACGATGGAACAGCAGGAGCAGTATGGACAAGAGGAGTTGATAACCCTTCTGTCTTTCCTGACAGGGGGACAGGATATAATTATTTTGATGGAACTTCCTGGGGCCCGCAACCAACATCTCGAATTGAGTCGGTTAGAGCAGGTTGGCCCTCGTATGCTGCATGGGGCGAAAATGGTGAAATTGTCGTATCTCATGACTTTGCTGCAGGGAGTTTAATTTTAAATACGAGACCGGAAAAGGGGACAGGTGACTGGACAGAATCATTTCTTGAAGGACCTGATAATTATAATATATCCTGGCCCAGAATGGTAACATCAGGAGGCAACCATGATATTATTCAAATGTTGTGTACTACACCGGTTGACCCCGCTTTTACCAACGGACAGGCAGGCGCACTTTTGTATACTCGTACTACTGATGGCGGGCAAACCTGGAATCCTGAACTTACTATCCTTGAGGGAACAGGTATTGATTATTATAACGCTATTACAGCCGATGATTATGCCTGGGCTGAGCCACGGGGAGATGAGATTGCCTTTGTTTGTGTAAGTGCCTGGTATGATCTGTTTGTAATGAAGTCGTATGATAATGGAGAAAACTGGGAGAAGATACTCGTGTGGGAACATCCTTATCCCTTCTTTGACTGGAATACAACAATTACAACCGACACAATTTGGGCTCCTGATAATTCGGGAGATATTGCAATTGGTGATGACGGGAAAGTTCACGTTGTGTTCGGATTAACACGTGTTGCACATACTGAAGCTGGAACTTCTTATTCATACTGGCCCTGGACCGATGGTATTGTTTACTGGAATGAAGATATGCCTCCATTTACTGCCGAAAATCAACACAAGGCACTTGCATACGAGAATCTTGTTGAAGACGAGACATTGATTGGATGGGTTGCTGAAGGAGACCTTATGGAAGAGCTACATTCTTACCGTGAGCTGGGAATGAGCACAATGGCCAACATCACTGCCGACAATGATCAGGTGGTCGTTGTATGGTCATCTGTTACACCTGGGTTTGAAAACGGAGCGTTAAACTTCAGACATATCTGGACACGTCGTTCATATGATAATGGTAATGCTAATACTTGGGGTGAGTTTAAAGATTTGGATGCCGACATAGCTCACTGGCTCGAAGAGTGTATCTATCCTGTTCTTGCTGGTAGCTTTGATGCTTCTGACAATGCTTACCTTATGTATCAGGCTGATGGAACACCTGGAACTGCCGTTGACGGAGATCATGATTATCAGGAAAATTTGATGTATGCTATGGATTATATTCCAGTCGGTATTCAGGAAGATGAACTTATTACAGATGGGAATGTTTCACAAAACTATCCTAATCCATTCAACAGCACATCTGTAGTTAATGTAACTTTATCAGAGAGTGCAAATCTAAGCCTTGAAATTACAAATCTTATCGGACAGGTTGTTTATGAGATTAAGATGGGAGAAGTAAATGCGGGAGCTCACACATTTACAATTGATGCCTCCGGCCTGAATTCTGGAGTCTATTTCTATACTGTAAGAGCAGGTGAAAGCTATGTTACGAAGAAGATGATAGTGGAGTAGCAGAGAACTTTTCTTGTTAAGGATTGTTTTTTATCACTTGTTATTTATCTGTTTTAGACAATAGATATTTACAATATAATACATCTTGAAAATGAAATTTCAAGTAATTATAATATCTATTATTTTAATAACCTATTTTGTTCCTCAATCTTTTTGTCAGGAAGTAACACAAAATATCAGAGGTGTAGTTGTTGATAAGGATTCACGAGTGCCCCTTCCAGATGCAAGCCTTGTCATTGTTGATTCTGACCCGCAGTCCGGAACAACAACTGATCATAATGGTGAGTTTGTTTTTAATAGCATAGCAGTGGGTAGGTATGACCTTATGGTCTATTATGTTGGGTATGAAGCTGTAACCATTTCAAATGTTTTGCTTAGTTCGGGTAAAGAAACTATTTTGTTTATTGAACTTACTGAGTCTGTCATTGAACTTGGAGAGGTAGTTTTTGAGGTTGAGGAGAATAAATCAGAAGCTATTAATAAGATGGCAATAGTTAGTGCAAAGAAACTCAATGTAGAAGAAGCGGGGCATGTTGCTGGTTCATTTGACGATGCAGGGCGTATGGTCTCTTCTTTTGCGGGCGTTACTGTTAACCCGGGCGGAACCAACGATATTATTATTCGGGGGAATTCTCCCAGAGGGATGATATGGCGTTTGGAGGGATTGGATATTCCTAACCCCAATCACTATGCGGAAGAGGGCTCCTCAAGTGGCGGAATCAGCATCCTGAATGGTGCAGTATTGGCTAATTCTGATTTTTTTACAGGAGCATTCCCTGCCGAATACGGCAATGCTTATTCAGGTGTTTTCAATATGACACTCCGAAATGGAAATAACCATAAAAGAGAATATATTTTGCAGGCGGGCTTTAAAGGTGTAGATGCTACTCTTGAAGGCCCGTTTAGCAAAAAAAGCCGCTCCTCCTATCTTTTTAATTATCGTTATTCTACACTTGCTGTGCTAAGAGCGATAGGGATAAACCTTTATGGGGATGCGGTACCTGATTTCCAGGATATTACGTTTAAAATCAAGGTGCCAACAAAAAAAATGGGCGTATTCACATTTTTTGGAATAGGCGGAATAAGCAAAGTTCAGGAGGAGGAAGAATTATTTACTAATGATTATCAAACCAACATGGTTGTGTTTGGAATAAAAAATCTGTACTTTATTAATCCATCAACATATATCACCAGTATTTTTGCCTATACAGGTTCAAAAAATCTGTTTGATTATAAAAAACCTGATTCAATCAATACATTTATAACAAGAGCTACGGATAAGTATATTTATCAAACACCTAAAATTTCTTTAACTTTAAACAAGAAATTCGATGCCAGGAATGTGTTAAAAGCTGGTGTGGTAAGCAATTTTATTGGCTTCAATCTTCTTTCCGACCGGTATAATTACGAATTGGATGAGTTGATTACTGAAGTTAATCATTCCGGTTCGACAGTACTCCTGCAGTCTTTTGTAAACTGGAAGCACCGTTTTAACGAAAGATTTACACTGATTGCAGGTTTGCACAATTTGTACCTCGTCTTGAACAAAGAGTACACCATTGAACCCAGGCTGGCATTGAAATGGCAACTTAATTCTACACAGTCGCTCAATCTTGGATTGGGCTTGCACAGTAAAATGGAATCATTGGCAACTTATTATGCGCAGATTACCCTAACAGATGGCTCAGTTGTTCAGCCTAACGAAAATCTTGGCTTTTCCAAAGCAGGGCATATTGTTTTTGGATATGAAAACATGTTGACGGAAAGCTTATTTCTTAATGTTGAAATCTATTATCAGCATTTATTTGAGATACCGGTGGAAGATAGCCTTACAAGTAGTTTTTCAATTTTGAATTTCAATTCAGGGCAGACTAACCGAAGTCTTGTAAATACAGGAATAGGAAGAAATGTGGGAGTGGAGATCACCCTGGAGAGATATTTCTCACAAAATTATTATTTTATGAGTACTGCTTCTCTTTTTGATTCGAGATACAAAGCAATGGATAATAAGGACAGAAACACTCGCTATAATGGCAACTATGTTTTGAATGCTTTGGCAGGAAAAGATTTTATTCTTGGTAAAAATCAAAAGAAACGGATTCTGAGCCTGAATATGAAATTCACCTGGGCAGGAGGTCAAAGAGCTACTCCTATTGATGTTGAGCAATCAGAAATACAAGAATATACTATTAGGGATGAAAAAAATGCCTTTTCAGAACAGTGGCCCGATTTTTTCAGGATTGATTTTAAAGTCAGCCTAAGTAGAAACCGAAAAAAAGCTACACACACAATTGAGCTCGATATTCAAAATATTACTAACCAGCTAAATGTTAGTGATAACTATTACGACCCTGATAGTGGCCAAATCAAAACAATTACCCAAATGGGATTTGTGCCAATTTTTAACTACAAGGTAGTGTTTTAATGAGTTTGGAGTTATTTTACCTCCACCCTCACCCCTTCCGAATGGCTCGTAAACTCAGGTGCATACATACATTGTATTGTTGTTATTCCGTTTGAGAAATCTCCTTTTTGAGAAACTACCAAAGGATATTCAAATACATATGTTCCTTTGCGGAGATAATCGAAAAAGAAGTTAGTAGAAGCATCTTTGATGTTTTGATAATATCCAAGTCCTCCCTGATACCTGTACCCCGACAATGCATTAGACGGTTCAAAAGCAGAAGCCCGCATATCTTTCATATGGACATATTCCATATCACGATCAACACGTAACTCTATACGAACTTTTATTTTGTCACCAACCTTTAAAGTCATTCCATCGTTAACAGGTTCTATTACAGGGCCTGCGTCGGAATTACGCTCAACAAATAGTTTTTTGTCAAGCTTCAACGGTGTTTCGTGTACAGTAATTTTATCAAGGTCTTCAAAATATTGCCAGTAAACCGCGCCCCAGGCTATGTTCTCATTTTCGTTGGTAACAGTAATATTTCCCATTTCGGATTTGACTTCATTACCAGCCCACGAAGTTTTAAAGTAGCCTGTTCCGGCTTCCACTTTCGAGTTTTCAAGTTTAAGCGGATCAATAGTTTTGGTTCCTATTTTGATTATTGCAAGTTTACTGTTTGTGAGCCAGTCTGAACCACGCAACATCAGTGCATAAACAGCTTCGGCAGTAGCTTTTGAAGTTTTCCAGTCCTGTGTCTGTTTCTGTTTTAGTAGCCAGATTTTCATCTGCTCAACGGCTTTTTTATCGTACATTATTTCATCAAAAGCTTCTATCAACAATGCCTGAGTTTCGACAGGAGCCTGATACCAGTAATATCCGGCTTTATTGCCACGCCAGTACATCCCCATCTCTTCCGAGTAAAGAGCGTGTTCTTTTATTGAAGCCATTATCTGTGAAGGCAGCGATTTCATTCCCAGCCTGTTGGCAGCAAGGGCAATCATCCCCTGCAAATAGATATTCTGGGCGAGCCAATGCTCTTTTGCCTGATCACGGTAAAACCCGAACGCCTCCATTGTCCCGCCCGGAATTTGCATATCTTTAAGGAAATAACTTCTTGCATACAAATATTGAATTTGCAAACCTCCGATATGTTTTCCTTTTAATCCGTCTGGATTCTGCTCTTTCAGTTTGTCATAATCTTTCTTTATCTCCCTGTCGAGAAAATTTATAGCTTTGGATATCATACGTTTCACATCTGTATTTCCCCAAACGTTAATAATTCCAAGCTGCTGCAAATGACCAAAGCCTGTAACAATGTTTTGAGTGATGTTTCTACTTTCTCGCATTCCTTTAAACCAGGGCCAGCCTCCGTTTGGCGATTGCTTTTGCTTTAATAATCTCAATGATGCTTCCAGCTCACCTGACATACGGTTAATATCGAAAAGCAGGGCAATACGCTGTTTTCGTTCTGTTTCGCTTTCTGCATCAAGAACCCATGGTGTCTCTTCAAGAATAACGGATTTAAGCTCCTCATTCTTTTCAAGATTTGACAGCAGAGCATCAGGAGTGTAGTTTTTCCATGTGTCGAAAACCTGCTTTATGCGTGGACTGGAATTCACAAGATATGAAGCAATGTTGTTGGCATAATATCTGGCAAACACATCATCAGCCGATTCGTGTTCCGTCTCCATCATATATGGCAAAGCCTGAACTGCATACCAGGCCGGATTGGATGAAAATTCGAGTGTGTATTTGAAACTCTTCAGGCTGCTGCTGTTACCTGATTTCAAAAGCTTATCAAATTTGAATTTCTTTGTTTCATTTCCATTTATAGGAAGGGGTAAAGATTCGGTAACAAGCATTCTGTTGGTCAGTATAGGAACTGCTTTCTCTTCCCCATCAGAAAAGTTTTCTGCCTGCGCTTTTATTCTGTATGTCACAACATCTATCCCTTCAGGGATGGTTATATCCCAACTTACAGATTCGCTTTTTCCTTTCTTAACCGTGAAAGTTTCATTAACAGCTTTAGTGTCAAACAATGATGTTACATCTTTCATTGTACGCGCATCGAAGAATTGCATTTCTGCTTTTCCTGTCAACTCATTTTGTGAAAGGTTGACGACTTTTGCTGTAAAAGTCATCTTATCACCCTGCCTGAAAAATCTCGGCACATTTGGGATTATCATCAAATCTTTTTGAGTAATTATCTCTTTTTCAAACTGCCCATATTTCAGGTCTTTGGTATTGGCAAGGCCCATAAATTTCCATCTTGTAAGTGATTCTGGCACTTCAAAACTGATTATT
>JAUVIX010000314.1 GCA_030592565.1 Chlorobiota bacterium | reverse complement strand
TTTTCAAGCTTCCGTTCAGATATTTACTTGTCAGGCTGTTATTATCTTTAAGCAGCTCAGCATAGGTTCCCTGAAAAACTAGCTCTCCACCGTGGATACCTGCTCCCGGTCCGATATCAATAATCTCATCCGCAGCCTTTATTATCTCCTCTTCGTGCTCAACTATTATTACAGTATTTCCGGTATCGCGCAACTGTTGCAGTACCTTTATCAGTCTGTTTGTGTCGCGGGGATGAAGTCCGATACTCGGTTCATCCAAAATGTACAGCGAACCCACGAGGCTGCTTCCCAAGGATGTCGCAAGGTTAATCCTTTGCGACTCTCCGCCCGAAAGCGAATTGGAAAGTCTGTTTAGTGTCAGATAACCAAGGCCCACGTCCATTAGGTACTGCAATCTGTTTTCAATTTCGATCAGTAATCGCTTTGCAATTTTCTTATCAAAATCACTAAGACTCAGCTTTTTAAAAAATACAAAGGCCTCATCAACCGGCATTAGTACCACATCTCTTATGGACTTTCCTTTTATCTTTACATAATTTGCATCTTCCCGCAGGCGTGTTCCTCTGCATTCGGGGCAGACCGTTTTTCCCCTGTATCGCGAAAGCATCACCCTGTACTGAATTTTATAGCTTTGCTCCTCTACAAATTTGAAAAAATCATTCAGCCCGTAAAAATATTCGTTACCTGTCCAAAGCAGCCGGGATTGTTTTTCTGTCAGTTCGTAGATTGGTTTGTGAACAGGAAAATCGAATTTATAAGCATTACGAACAAGTTGATCTTTCCACTCGCTCATCTTTTCACCCTTCCAGCAGGCAATAGCCTCTTCATAAACTGACAGGTTTCTGTTTGGAATAACAAGGTCTTCGTCAATTCCGATTATATTTCCAAAGCCTTCACATTTCTTACAAGCTCCGTAAGGGTTATTAAAGCTGAAAAGATTTACCGACGGTTCCTCGAAACTAATGCCGTCTGCATCAAATTTGTTAGAAAACTTTTTAATTTTTTTTTCTCCTGCTGTTTCACACTCAATCAAACAAAGTCCATTTCCTTCAAAAAAAGCTGTTTCCACCGAATCTGCTATCCTGGCCTGCGTATCCTGGTCTGTCTCATTAATAATTATTCTGTCGATTACAACAAAGATACTTTTGCTTTTAGGGATTTTTTCAAGGGCCTTTTCAATTCTTATTATTTCATCTTTTATCTTTATCCTGCTAAACCCTTGTTGTAACAGAATCGACAATTCATCTTTTGTACTCCTGTTGTCTTTACTGTGTAAGGGTGCAAGCACTAAAGCCGATGAGCCTTTCTCCAGTGAAAGGATATAATCCACAACATTTGTTACTGTTTGCCTTTTAACCGGTTTGCCAGAGACAGGTGAATAGGTTATTCCAATTCTTGCAAAAAGAAGTTTCAGGTATTCGTATATTTCAGTTGATGTTCCGACCGTTGATCTTGGATTTCGTGTGTTTACCTTTTGTTCAATGGCGATAGCAGGAGCAATTCCCTTAATATAATCAACTTCAGGTTTGCTCATCCTCCCAAGAAATTGTCGCGCATACGAACTCAGGCTCTCAACATATCTCCTCTGTCCGTCAGCATAAAGAGTATCAAATGCCAAAGATGATTTTCCTGAACCTGAAAGTCCCGTAATAACAACCAGCTTGTTTTTAGGAATGATTACGTCCATCTCTTTGAGATTATGAACTTTAGCACCTTTTATATAGATGAAATTATGTGGGTCGGGAGCAGAAAAATCCTGTTTTATCATATTTTATATTTTCAAAGGAGACAAAATTATTAAAATTATTTTTGCATATTATTATTTTTTATTTTACTTTTGCAAAACAATTTAAGAAAAAGTCTTAGTATTAAGTATTAATATTCAAAAAAAGGAGAACGCCTATAGAGAAAAATATCTACGCTAAACTTTAAAAAAAGGAGAATAGTATGAAAGCTCAAACACTTAGTGATAAGGAGCTTATAAGTAGATATTTAAAGGGCGACCATAACGGCCTTGAATTACTTATCCATCGTCACAAGAACAGAATTTACGGGTATATCCTTATGATTGTAAAAAATAAGGAGTTGGCCGATGATATTTTTCAGGATACATTTATTAAAGTTATTAATACCATAAGAGGTGGTTCCTACAATGAGGAGGGTAAGTTTTTGCAATGGGTGATGCGGATTGCCCATAACCTGATAATTGACCACTTCAGAAAATCAACACGTATTCCGGTAATTGAGAATAGTCAGAATGATGATTATAACATTTTTGACACTCTTGAAATGAACGATGCATCTATTGAGGATAAAATGATAACTGAGCAGATTCATAAGGATGTGAAGAAGCTTATTGAATATCTGCCCGATGAGCAAAGGGAAGTTCTGTATATGCGGCATTTTGCTGAGATGAGTTTCAAGGATATCGCTGAAACGACCAATGTTAGTATAAATACTGCTCTCGGACGAATGAGGTATGCTCTTATTAATCTCAGGAAGATTATTGAAGAGAATAATGTGGTGCTGACTGCCTGATGTAGCAATTCTGGGATGCACTACCAATTTCAAGTAAAAGTAAAACTAATAGCTTATCTTTTGCTCCAATTCTTCGTTAAAATATTTTTCTAAAGTCCTCATCCCGAAGCTTCGGGACTACGGGTTAAAAAAATATTTCGCCTCAATTTGAATCGAAATATTTCGCCTTGCAAAGGTCTCAAAATATGGTTAGAATGGCATTCTGAAAATATTTATCATTATTAAAAAATAAACCAGGGTGTTTTAACGTTAGGTATTTTGTAATTTAAAAACAAATTAAAACTTGCCTATGAAAAACACCTTTACTCAAAATGATTTTAATCTCTTTTTTAATGAATCAAACATCACAGAACAGAGTTCGGACGGCACATTATTAAAGCAATTTTTTAATAAGGAGGAAGAAATGATAGTTAGAAATAATTTATTGCACGAGGTCGCCGCTTTCCCTGAAAAAAGAATTCTTGACAGCATTTTTAGTTACTCCAGAGCATTAATGGTCTTCAAGACTAAAAGAGCCGGAATTGTAAATGCTTTAATGAATTAGTAAAGAGATTTTACATTATGAAACCTAACAGTCCTGATAGAATTTGGGAAATCTGTTAGGTTTTTTTATTAATAGTAGATAATGAGGAAAAAAGAGAGATTTGAAAAGATTATAAGCTGGTTTGAGTCCAATGTGCCCGTTGCTGAAACAGAGCTTGAATACGGCTCAGCCTATGAACTTATTGTTGCGGTTATTCTTTCAGCGCAATGTACTGACAAGCGGGTTAATATAATAACACCGGAATTTTTTAAATATTTTCCTGATGAAAAGGCTTTATCCCGCGCCGATGTAAACGATGTTTACGAAGTAATAAAAAGTTGCTCATATCCAAATAACAAAGCGAAAAATCTGATAGGAATGGCAAAAGGCCTTTTAGAAGAGTTTGGAGGTGTTGTCCCTTCTGATGTTTATGAGTTGCAAAAACTTCCAGGTGTTGGCAGGAAAACAGCCAATGTGATAGCTTCCGTTGTTTTTAATAAACCTGTACTTGCAGTTGACACCCATGTTTTTCGTGTCGCTCAGAGGCTTGGATTAACTACGAATGCAAAAAATCCGTTGCAGGCCGAGCAGCAGCTTATAAAGTATATTCCTGAAGATAAGATATCAATTGCACACCATTGGCTTATCCTGCACGGAAGATATGTTTGTATTGCACGAAAGCCCAAGTGTGAGGAATGCGGATTGAAGGAGTTTTGTAAATTCTACACCAGAATGGGTTAGTATTTTTAGACCTTTCTGGGTTTTCCGCCTGTTAGTTTTGCTCAACCTGAAAGGACTTGACGGCTACTGCACCACAAATTTACATTTCCCCACCGGCATCCCATTACTATAAACCACTGCCACATACATTCCTTTTCCCCAACTGCCAACATCTACAACACTTTTTCCCTGGTACCGGTAAACCCTCTCTTTATGAATTTCCTCACCATAAATATCAAAACACCTTAATTCCATATTGCGGTGGTGCTCTGTATTCTCATACTCAAAAGTAATACTACCATCATTTACCGGGTTGGGGTATGCTTTTATTGGTATAAGCTTAATGCTTGCATAATACTCCTGCGGGCTTGGTGCATCCCCAATATTTGTCCATACAAAGCAGCTTGTAAGGTCTATATTGCCCGATTGTATACCACCAGGGCACAGGCTGTCGTAATTGTGCGGTGTTGGATCAAAAGGTACATCTTGCAGGTTTTCGTCTAT
>JAUVIX010000034.1 GCA_030592565.1 Chlorobiota bacterium | reverse complement strand
TGGTATCCTTAGAATATCTAACAATGCATCTCTTACAAGCTTAAATGGCCTGGATAATATTACCTCTATTGGCCACCTTGATATATACAACAACGCAGCTCTTACAAGCTTAAATGGTCTGGATAATTTGACTTCTGTTAAAGAAAGTTTTTTTATCTTTGAAAACGAGGTGCTGTCAACTCTTGCGGCATTAGATAATCTTACAATGATAGGCAAATATATTCTTATTAAGGATAACACCACCCTTACAAGTTTATCAGGTTTGGATAATATAGAATCTGACTCAATTGAAGCATTGCATATTTATAATAACAATTCTTTATCTGTTTGTGATGTGGAGAGCATTTGTAATTACCTTGCCGATACAAGTGCAGTAATAGAAATCTATGACAATGCCACAGGCTGTAATAGCATGGAAGAAGTAAAGGAAGCCTGTATAATCGGGGTTTCTGATATAACTGCTGAGCCCGTTTTTTCAATCTATCCTAATCCTGCCAAAAATAAAATTTCTGTTACCGCTAAAGAGGGAGTAATAATTAAAGAAGTAAACATTTACAATCAGATCGGGCAGAAGGTATTGAGTGAAAAAGGAATAAACCATACATTTGATGTTTCGATGCTTAGGCAGGGGATTTATATTATTGAATTGGTTACAGAGGGTTCGGAATTCAGGGAGAAATTGATTTTGCGATAGAGATAATATTCATTTTTAAAAAAACTACTGCATCTTGTACCAATGACGTTTCTTTATGGCGGATTGCAAAACATATTGGATAGTAATTCGAAACAACTTGTTTAAGTCAGGAATTCAACCATTCGGGAGTTCTTCCCACAGGCTGGCGTTCACCCGAATGGTTGGATTTTCCATCGGACTGCTGCCTGTTGCTTAGAGCTGTTTCGGATTTTAGCGCAAGTCTTCGTAAGGAATAATCCGGAACCTTGTATATCAGGATTTCAAATCCTGCAAATATTCAGTTCGGGATTCGGAAATCCCGAACAGCTCTAAGTAACGAGCGGCAGTCCAGACTTCTAACGGATTCCCCGCCTGAATGACGAAGTCGGGCAGGCTCACCCTTGCACACAAGGCCGCTCCAAGATTTGGAATGACAACGGTTTGCTTTCACTATTCCCCTCTGTGGGCGGCAAGTGTGAAAGCCGAGAGGGGAGTGCGATGGCCTTGCGCGATGGAAAGGGGTGTGTTAAAATGACAGTCTTAACCTCGAAAAGATTGCGACGCTCCTGCACACAAGGCTAACGTAAAGGCTCGCAATGACGTGTTAATTAGATAGTTATCGTCATTGCGAGGAATGGCAGAGTGTTAACACACCCCCTCTCGGCCTGCGCTAAAATCCAGCGTGCAGAGGGGAGTAATTGGCAACACCAATTTACAGCAGGGAGTTAATCAATCAAAGAACCCAACAACCTCTTCCAGAGTATGAACAACAGGACAACCTGTTTTTTCCAGCCGTTCATAAGTTTGATGGCCGGATGCTACAAGCAGGCAGCAGGTGCCGACCTCCTTAGCAACCTCGTAGTCATGAATAGTATCACCTATAAAACAGGCTTCTTTAGGTTTTATGTTAAGTTCAGTTAAAAGCTGTTTCGCATTCTCTACTTTCCCGGCAGCATAGTGATTATCTAACCCTGAAATTTTTTCAAAGAAACCGGAAATACCATGCTCTGTTACAGTTTTATTCAGAAAATCATTTTGCATTGCTGAAACAATCAATTGTCTGTATTTTTTCCTTTTAAACAGATTTAAAACCTCACGTACATCATTAAAAAGTTCCGATTTTTTTATTTTTTCTTTATAAATATCAATAAATTCAATAGCAATCTTGTCGAAAGATTCTGATGTGAAATCAAAGCCTGCTTTGCTGTAATAATCTTTTACCGGGAAAGTAAAAATCATTTTATACTTCTTGGTTGTTAGAGGTTTATGGCTTCTGTTTTTTAGAAGAATATTTATTGAATCAACACATATATCTACATCATTAAGGAGTGTGCCGTTCCAGTCCCATATTATTGTATTAACATCATTCATAAAAAAAATGTTTTTTGTGCGATAAAATTAGTAATTTTATTGCATCAAAATTTGAATATGATTTTAATAGCAGATAGTGGCGCAACTAAATCGAATTGGGTTCTGATGGATAAAAATAGAAGGAATCAGAATTTTGAGCTTGTCGGGCTTAACCCGTTTTATGTAGATTCTGTTCAGATTGAGAAGATCATCAGCAAGGAGCTTGTCCCGATTATTGCGAATGAAAATGTTGAGCAGATTTACTTTTATGGTGCAGGCTGCTCCACGATTTACAAGTCGATGGTTATTGAAGACGCACTCATTATGCTTTTTTGGAATGCAGAAATAATTGTAAATTCCGATCTTCTCGGGGCCGCCAGAGCATTATTCTGGAATGAGGAGGGCATAGCTTGTATTCTTGGTACAGGCTCAAATTCCTGCTATTTTGATGGTAAAGATATTGTTAAAAATGTGCCGTCGCTTGGCTATTTCTTTGGTGATGAGGGGAGTGGTGCTCATATGGGAAAAACATTTATGAAAGATTATCTCCTTGGTAACCTGCCAAAAGAGATTGATAAGGCATTCAGAAAAGAGTATAATTATACACGTGAAAATATTCTGGATGCAATTTATAATCTCCCATTTCCAAATCGTTTTCTAGCCTCTTTTAATTCCTTCTATGCCGATCATCTTTCAAATAAATATGTTTTTGAACTGGTGACTAACTCTTTCCGCGAGTTTTTTATTAACCAGATAGAGCATTATGAAAACTACAGGGATGTACCTATCAGTTTTGTTGGCTCGGTAGCTTTTTACTTTGAGGCATTGCTACGCCAGATTGCCGCAGAATTTGATGTTGAGATAAAAAGTATTCTTCGTACTCCTATTGATGCTTTGGCACAGTACCATAAGATTTAAAAACGGGAATCCTTAATTAATAGAATTCCCGTTTCCTTTTTATTGATTATTTATTTCCTATTGCAACGGCTCTACTACCTTAATAAGCTCAGGTAAGTCCATCCCAATTTCTTTTAGAAATGATATTTTTGGCACTCCGTTTTTGTTCCAGCCACGACGTTCGTAAACAGCATCAAGAAGTTGTTCGTATTGATCTTCACGATATTTGCGATGTATAGCGAGTTTTTCCTCTGTTGTTTTTCCTTCAGGAGCAACGCCAATCAAATCTGTCATTTGCTTGTCATACCTTTCTGCTCTTGATTCGTACTCCTCAACAGTAACAGGACCTGCAGCACGATATGGCTGAGCATCGTGTTTTCTTAGTCCGTAACCTCTGCGGATAGAGAAAATACGCTGAAAGTTATAAACTCTTTCCGATTGCTTTATCATCTCAAACTTGTCGAATGGTTTACCTGTAACAGCTTTGTAGATTGTTACATAATTATCAACATGCTCAGGTACTTTTGCCGGCTCATCAGCTTCAGCATTACTTTCGGGCTCAACATCGTTCCACGGTAGTTTACATAATCCCTGTAGTCCAAACCAGGTTCTGAACATTGGGAAGTAGTGTAGTGCTTCTGCTTTCTTCTCAAAAGTAGGAATCTGATTGTTCACCATATCCATGAAGATAAGCCAGGCCTCATCGTGTTGTGGTCCTTTGTTTGTCATTGCGTATCCACCCTGTTGAGCAAGCGACTCTTTTGAAACATATTGTGAATACTCAAGTCCTTTGTTTTCCATTCCGATGTCTTGCATAAAGTCGGGATTTCCCCAATTTTGATCTGCAAAATATTTCTTCAGCCAACGTACTCCCTTTCCTGCAATTTTTCCAAATCCTTCACCTTTTGCAACTTGGTGAAGTAATTCCATTGAACCATCTGAATTCCCGAAATTAAGCTTTAAGCCTCCTGTGCGTTCTTCATTAAGTATTCCGTTTTCATAACATTCCATCACGAAACCCATAATTGTTCCCCTTGATATCGTACAAATTCCGTAAGTGTCACAATAGAAGTTTGATTCAATTGTAAATTCAGGATCAAAAATTCCTTGTATTGAACCAAGAGATGAAGCGGATTCGTACTCGGGACCTTCTACTAAAACCTTTTGCCCTTTATATGGGCCTGTTCTTAATTCGTAATTATCAACTCCTTTGGAGCATGACATGTTGCAACCAATCCAGCACCCGTCAGGCATTCCCTGTGTAAAGTATTTTTCTTTATATATGTCCGAATGGATTTTTACAGCTTCCGGTGAGTTTCCATACTTGAAATTATTAACCGGTAACAGATCGTAGTCGTTCATAACATTTGTGAGGTGGGCTGTTCCCTTTGTTCTCATTTCAGCCTGAGAATCGTCAAGTTCTCTCATCTCACGGTTAAAACGTTTGCCTCTTTCCATTATGGCCTTTAGGTCAACTACGTTGTTAAGATTTCCTTTTACTCCCGGGATCTTAACAACTAACGCTTTAAGATTTTTATTTCTGAATACTGTTCCTATTCCGCCTCTTCCTGCCTGCTTTAGCCTGGCTTCTTTACGCTTCAAATCATAAAAACTGAAATTAAGCATTCCGATTAATGAATTTCCAGCTGCGTCACCTGTTGAAACTACAGATATGTTTTTTTTATCCTTATCGTCATCAGCATACATCTCGTGAAGAATAGCAGCTAATTCATGACTATCCATAGGTTCCAGAGGAGCTTCAAGTATTTGAACTTTGTGATTTACTCCATCTATGAAAACTATTATATCTTTGGTGGCACCTTTTCCCTGAATTTCAATACCGTCAAATCCGGCAAACTTTACAAAAGGGCCAAAATATCCACCGGCATTACTGTCAATAGGAATGTCGGTTTGCGGAGATAGTGATACTACCAGTGATTTTCCCGTCCCTGAATACTGGGTTATTCCACCAATAGGACCTGAAAAAATATTGATTTCATTTTCGGGGTCATCCCATTTGGTCTCCGGTGTTGTAGCATCCCATAAAAGTCTGAGTCCATATCCTTTTCCACCAATGAATTTTTCTTTCACCTCTTCAGAAACAGCTTTTTCTTTAAGGGTATTGTCGCTAAGATTTACATATAAAATCTTGTCGGTATAGCCCTTGTCAAGAGGAGTAAACTCATAACTCCACTCCTTAAGGATTTTATGGGCATCCTTCATCTTTTGAATATCATGCATAACAATTTGCTTTAATAGTTATTAACTTCTTTCTGTTTTTTTGCAAAAATAATTGATATAAATATATCTTTGATGAAATTTATTAGAAATTCTCATTATGCATGTATCTGCATATCGCTTGATTAATAGTTGGTTATTGTGTAATGTGCTTAAATCTAAATAATTCAGTACATCAAATTGAAACGATGGTTATGAATCTTGATAACAGGGAAGAGCCTTTAAGGTATTATTTTACGAAGTATGGATTTGATAATTCTATAGTTAATAGAGTTGTGGCAGGTGATAAGTATCTGGGACTGATGCTTAACGGCGGACATATTGGGGTTTGCGCAACATTGAGAAATTTGGTAGATATTGTCAGATTGGAAGATGAATTATTCCCTGATTTAAATAATCCGGATCACCGGCTTATTTATACTGCGTATTTGAATGCATTATTGAATTATGAATCGGATTATAGTGATGAAAAGGATATATTTGATTTTGTTAACTTTGGGAAGTATAAAAAGGTAGTAATGATTGGTGATTTTAAGCCAATAGTAAATAAGTTTCAGGAATCAGGACTCGAAGTTAGTGTTTTTGACCTTTATAGTAATAGTGAAGTTGTTAAACCAATTGAGCACAGAGAAAAGTATTTAATGGAAGCAGACTGTGTAATATTAACTGCAACCAGTATTTTTAATGGCACTTTTGTAGAAATGCTTGAAAAGGTGGGAAAGAATGTTGATGTTTTTATACTTGGCCCGACTGCAATCCTGGATAGGGAGATGAAAAATTACAGAAATGTGAAAGTGATTTTCGGGACAGTATTTGAGAAAAATGATCACCGTGTTCTTGATGTTATTGCTGAAGGCCACGGGACACGGCATTTTCAAAAGTATGGTAAAAAAGTTTATTTATGACATTTGAAGAGATACAGAGGAGACTCTCAGGAAAGATTGTAGGAATTGCTGGTGCTGGTGGACTTGGCTCTAACTGTGCTATTGCCCTGGCTCGTGTCGGGATAGGAAAACTTATTATTACCGATTTTGACATTGTTAACAAAAGCAATCTTAACAGACAATACTATTTTTATAAACAAATCGGACAAAAGAAAGTGCTTGCCCTGAAGGAAAATATTATTGCGATTAACCCTGCAGTTGAAGTGGAGGCTTATGATGTGAAACTTACTCCTGATTCAATAATCACTCTTTTTAGTGATTGTGATGTAATTGTGGAGGCTTTTGATTTGGCTGAGATGAAGCAAATGATTATTGAAACTGTTTTAAGTGAGTTGCCAGGTAAGCCTTTGGTTACAGGGCTTGGAATGGCCGGCTGGGGTGACACCAATTCTCTCAGATTCAGAGAAGAGGGAAATCTTTATATTTGTGGTGATGAGAAATCAGAAATTTCTGAGGATAGTCCACCACTTGCACCAAGAGTTGGAATAGTTGCTAATATGCAAGCCAATACTGTTCTTGAATTATTGCTTAAGTGAGGTTAGATAACGAAACATATGATGAAAATAACACTGAATAACAGAATGGAAGTATTAGAAAATACATACCAAATGACTGTACAACAGTTGATAGAGAAAAAGAATTTTACCTTTAAATTTCTTGTTACGAAAATTAATGGCAAACTTGTAAAAAGAGATGAGAGGGATAGTGCTATTGTGAGAGATGGAGATGATGTTGCCATTATTCATCTGATAAGCGGAGGATGACTTGACTTTCAGGAGGCTGAAGCATTGGGTTTTGTGACGGGTGAACCATGAAGCGTCTTGTTTTTAGTAAAATATAAAATTTATACAATCTATTAATAAATGTAAGCTTATTATGAAAAAGAAAACAAAAATAGGGATTATCATTTGCGATCGCTATCGTTCTTGCGCAGGTGGAAAGTGTTTCAGGGCTCTTCAAAACAGGGAAGGAGCGTTCAATATTTATAAAGATAACGAAGATGTAGAGCTTGTTGGTTACACATCCTGTGGTGGTTGTCCGGGAGGTAATATTGAATATGCTCCTGAAGAGATGAAGAAAAATGGCGCTGATGTAGTTCATTTTGCCACTGGGTTTATTGTTGGATATCCACCTTGCCCTTACATAAATCATTTCAAAGAGTTTATCTGGGAGAAATATGGAATGAAAGTAGTGGTTGGAACACATCCTATTCCCGAAAAGTATCTGGTAACTCACACAAAACTAAAAACATGGAAAGCCTCAGAATGGAGTGAACTGTTGGAGCCGACAATGTGTGATGAGAAGACAAGGCTTGCCTATAATTGAAATCTGTAATGATTCGGAAAAGTAAAATATTTGCTCCTGCATCAAAAAGCTATCTGCAAAGGGCAATGATAATTGCTGCTTTGACAAAGGGAAGGACTGTCCTGAGGAATATTTCCTGGTGTGGTGATACTCTTGTCGTTAAGGGAATAGTCCAACAACTTAGAGCCTCAGTCAGGGAAGAAAGTCGCAATCTGATCATTGAATCAAACGGATTAAATATCCGAAAAAACAGCTTTTGTGTGGGAGAATCTGGGCTTGCGGTCAGGATGCTAAGCTCGATTTTAGCATTAAGTGATAAAGAGGTGATATTAAAAGGGAAAGGCTCTCTCTTAAATCGTCCGGTAAGTATTATTGCTGATGCTTTAGAGCAACTTGGCGTAAGGGTAGAAACAACGAATAATTTTCTGCCGATCAAGATTCTGGGTCCCGTTAAGCCGGGAAAAATTGAAATTGACTGCTCTTTGTCTTCACAGGTTCTGACGGGCTTATTGGTTGCTTTGCCCCTTGCCGACGGAGATACTGAAATCGAAGTCCTCAATCTAAAAAGTAAGCCCTATATTAAAATGTCTCTTGATATCATAAAGCATTTTGGCGTTGAGATAGTTAATGAGAATTATCAAACATTTTTTATAAAAGGAAATCAAAAATACAAACCAACGGAATATGTTATTGAAGGAGACTGGAGTGGTGCCGCCTTTTTATTGGTTGCAGGTGCAATTTCTGGAGAGGTAGAAGTTTTAAATCTTGATTACAACTCAAAACAGGCTGATAAAATGATTATTGATGTGTTAAGAAATGCCGGTGCGGATGTTACTATAAATGATAATTCTGTTATTGTTAAAAAGAACAATTTGAATCCCTTTGAATTTGATGCTACAGACAGTCCCGATTTATTTCCTCCGCTTGTTTGTCTTGCTGCTTCCTGCAATGGCATATCTATTATAAAGGGAGTATCACGTCTAAAGTATAAAGAGAGTGACAGAGCAAAAGCCTTGAAGAAAGAGTTTGAGAAAATTGGAGTACGAATTGAGCTTTCGGAAGATTATATGAAAGTATTCGGGGCAAAGATCAAAGGGGCCGAGATTGATTCAAGAGGAGATCACCGGATAGCAATGGCTGCCGGTGTGATAAACCTTGTTTCGGATACAGAGATTATTATCAGCAATAAAGAGGTTGTTGAAAAATCATATCCGGCTTTCTTCAAAGATATGAATATCCTGGCGGGTAGTTAACTAGGGTCTCCTGAAAAACACATAATTATTTGAATCACTTTTATTTATAACGAGTGTCATTTATTAAAGTGCTAGCTTTTTGCTATATACGGTAATAAAACCTTGCATTTATTTATGTTAGTCTGTGGCACATCATCTACTACATTGCTTCGGCATCGTAGTATTACTATACAACTTCTCCTTGCGGCTTTGTATCTGATGCGCCACAGACTTTTTCAGCAGACCCTAACTACAGTTACTTATTCAGAATCGCTTTTAAATCAGAAACTTTTATGCCATTATAGACCTTAAACTCATATGGATTGCCATCTTTAATTGGCTCGGGTATGTTCTTTGCAAGCTTTTCCCAGTCATCTTTGGTCAGATTTTCGATAAACCCGGCAAACTCATCGCCTTCGTCATTTTCAGGGGTATATTTAAAATATAAATTAGCTATCATTTTTAGCATATCAAGGTAAGATCGCAGATCATCAGTTGTTAACGCTTTTGCACTTTTGATACCTGCAATTGCAATTTCACTAATGGAGTTATGCTTGAATATCTCGGTTTTTAAGAGCAATTCAATGTCAAAGGCAAACTGTTTGGCAATTGTTCCGAAAAGTATTTTTCTTGCATTTTCTGCAGTAAAAGCGTTAAAACCACACTGTGTATCTGCAATATAGTTTATTTGTGGTATCAGCCTTTTCCACAGATAGATAAATAGTTTTTCTTCAGGATTAGTTTTTCCAGGTTGTAAGAAAACAGAAGTGTCTTTCCATCTGGATCCAATTGCTGCATTCTTTCCTTCGTTAATTATTGAATCTATTAACAGGCCAGCCTGTCCAAGGTGAATAGAAAGATCGGCATCAGTGTATAAAACAATGTGATTTGGTCTTTCTATCTGCGTGGCAGTCCATATTCCAAATTCAATTGAGCCTCCTTTTCGACTCTCGTTCACATTTTTTAAGTCTTTGACTACAGGCACCTTTTTTTCAATAGCATCTTCAAGAAACAGGACTTTAACATTCTTTTTATCATATCGTTCATTTAAAATCTTTTGTGCAATTGTCCCACTATTATCAGGACATCCGTCATCCACCACATACATATCCCACGAAAAATTCGTATTGCCTTCGAAAAGCCAGTTAATCTGTTCAATTTTCTGATGAAGAAAATCTTCGCCATTAGGATGGTTATTAGCAGTAAGTATGCGTTGGTGCTCTTTATAAATTGCAAAAATTATTGACAAATGCACTTTCTCGCTAATCGCTTGAAGTATCTTTTTTGATTTGGCAAGTTTAACTGCAAGGTGTATAATCAATGAAAAGTCATTTTTCTGTTTAGACAATAACTCTTCAACATCCTCTATCTCAACGGTAAGAGGCGCAGTTTCTAATATTTTGTCAGCAATCTCTGTGACTCGGGAAAGTATGCCGGTATCAGTAAGTTTGATAGAAACAGGTAAATCGTTATTCAGTCCTTTAAGCAGGATTAACATATCTTGAATCATCTCTATTTGGTTTTTGTGGGTGTAAAAATAATATAAATCATTAAAGTGGTACTGAATATTTTACAACGGTATAATAATTTTAAAGAGAATTGAAACCTAAATGCAGAACTTGACGTAAAAACCGATTAGTTAACATTAAATATTAATAAATTTTGAAGTGATGAAATTTTTAAACTCTTTAATCCGAAAAATGCTTGCAGCCGGTATTCTGATTTTTATTGGAATAACCGTAAATGCGCAGAATACCGATGAACTTGTAGCACAAGATGAAGTAAAGGCAGATGTTTTAGTTAATGCTACTGATGCCGTCAGTGAAAGTGAAACATTAGAGAATAATTTTCTTGATTTGTATGAAGTTAAACTGAGGGATGCAAAAGATGCAAAGATTATTATGGATACTAAATTGTTTTCAGAGCCAACTGCGTCTTCCGAATCTCTTGGTTCATTGCCTCAGGGCACAATTGTTAAAAGTTACAAGATGCTGGCTCGTGAACAAATGTGGGCTATTAAGTATAATGGTGTGTGGGGTTTTGCTCCTATAACGTTGTTAATGCAGGTTAAGCTCAGAATAGATGTGAAACCGTCGAAATATGACAAGCCTCCCAAACTGAAGGCAAGTGCAAAGCTCATTTATCCTGAGGCGGCAAGAAAGATGGGAATTGAAGGCCAGGTTGTGTTGCTTATCCATATTGGAAAAGATGGAAAAGTGAATGAGACCAAGATTGTAAAGAGTATTCCTGAACTTGATGATGCAGCAATTGCTACTGTTAAGAAAGTAAAATTCAAGCCTGCTGAATATAAAGGTAAACCTGTTTCCGTTTGGGTAAGGTTTCCTGTAAACTTTAAATTGCAAAACTAAATTAGAGGACTTCTGCAACGACAAAAGTGCTGCCACCAATAAATATAAGGTCATCAGCATTTGCATTTGAAATCGCATTTGCATAAGCTTCAGAAACTGAAATAAATGATTTGCCCGGTAATTCATATTGCCGGGCTTTTTTTTTAAGCAATTCCTGGTTAAGTGCTCTTGGTATCCTGGCCTTGCAAAAGTAATAGGTAGCTTTCTTTGGAAAAAGCTCTAATATTCTGTCAATCTCTTTATCATTAACCATTCCAATCACAAAGTGAAGTTTGCTATGTGGAGTTTTGTTGATTTGAGAGATTATTTCTTTAATTCCATCAATATTATGTCCTGTATCGCAAATGGTTAGAGGTCTTTTATTGAGAACCTGCCATCTGCCGGTTATTCCTGTTTGTTTTACAACATTGCGAAAACCATCTTTAATATTATGATCAGAAATAGTAAACTCTAAGTTTTTTAGAATGTCAATAGTTTGAAATGCCGTAACGATATTTTTTTGTTGATAAAAACCAGCCAATCCGGATATTAATCCTGTAACAATTTTATTTTTTACTGATAATATATCTAAAATCAATTTTGGAGAATCGTTATATTCTGAAATACAATTGGATATAGTAAAATTATGATCAGCAAACAGAATTGGTGAGTTATTTCTTTTTGCAAAATCTGTGAATATTTCTTTTGTATGCTTTTGTGTTTCTCCTATTACAACAGGTATTCCCGGTTTTACAATGCCTGCTTTTTCTACTGCGATTTTTTGAAGTGTGTCGCCAAGGAATTGTGTGTGGTCAAGACCAATATTCGTTATAACAGAAACAATTGAGCTAACCACATTTGTTGAATCCAGCCTGCCACCCATTCCAGTTTCCATTATTGCAATATCAATCTTTTCATCCGAAAAATATTTTATGGCCATCCCAAAAGTATATTCAAAAAATGATGGCTTTATTGTGCTGAATTCTTCTTTATGGCTGTTTACAAAATCGGTAACATACTTTTTGGGAATTTTTCCCCCGTTTACTTTTATCCTTTCTCTGAAATCTTTCAAATGAGGAGATGTGTAAAGACCTACCTTTAAACCGGATGATTGTAAAACAGATGCGATGAAGTGTGAAACTGAACCTTTTCCGTTTGTCCCGGCAATATGAACAGACCTGAATCTGTTTTGGGGATTGCCAAGGATATTACATAAAGTAATTGTATTATCAAGATTTGCTTTCTATGCAGCTTTACCGACTCTCTGAAACATCGGAAGTTGACTGAAAAGATATTCGATGGTTTGCTCGTAGGTTGTCAAAAGAGTTATTTTTTTACAACGAAATGATAAGTAATAGTTCCTTTCTGCATTTCGGCAGCATCAGGATTTGCATTAAATACTGCTTTCTTTGCAGCTTCTTCAGCCATTTTTCGCAGGGCTGAATTAGTTGTGTTTGAACCTTTGTCAATCGCAACAGCCTTTTTTACCTTACCCCACTTATCAACAATTATCTGAACGACAATAGTCCCATCTTCAGAAAATTTTTGATTTGGTTTTGGTAGATATTTTGGCTCTCTGCCTTTGAGGCTATATGATAATCCGTTTCCCATACCTCCTAAACCGGTATAGCTTTTTGAATCTGTTGACCCCGTGGGTTTTCCCTGGTCACCTTCCTTGCCTGTAATTCCTTCGCTGGCTTGCTTATCTGCTGTTTTGCTTTTCCCTTTGTAGAGTGCTGCCGGATTAACTTTCGGTTCTTCTTTTATAACTTCTTTTTCCTTTGGCTTCTCAACAGGCTTTTCAACAATTTTTTCTTTTGGTTTTTCTTGTTTAGGTTTTTCAAATACCGGAGCCGGTTCAGTATCCTGAGTTACGATTTCTTCTTCCTTGGCTTCCGACTCAGGTGGGGGAGGTGTTGACTTCTCAGAAACAGTAGTTTTAACAGGTTGTATTGTGCCGACTCCGTCATCAGAGTTCCCAAGACTTACTTCAACACCCTCCTCTCCAGGTAGTGGCAAAGGAGTTGTAAATCCCAGAAATATCAAAAGCAGCAATATTCCTCCATGAAATATTATTGTTGCAATAATGCCCTTATGTTTATCATTTAATCTCATTTCTTGACTAAACTATTTATTTATTAAAAGACTTCAGCCTGCAATTAGTTTTTCCTGATGACTGTTTGTAACAACTTGTCATTTCACCATTCCATCACTCCAACTCCAGCCATTTTCTATTTTTTCGGGCTTGTTGCCATTATTACCTTGTGCTTTGTATTATAAGTATTATTAATTGTATTAACAATATCAATTACACTAACGACATATTGAACAGGTATTGTTTTATCTGCTTCAAGTCGTATAGATGTGCTTTCCTGATCAGGCAGTTTTTGCATTAATCCTGCTTCTAGAGTTGATTCACTCACCTGTACACCATCCAGAAAAAAGTTCAAATCCTTATTTATTGAAATGGTGATTTTAGGAGGTGTTTCAATAGTTCTGCTGTTGCTTTGTGGCAGAAGAAGTTTAATCGCATTTGGCGCAACCAGTGTGGATGTAAGCATGAAAAAAATAAGCAGTAGAAAAACAATATCCGACATAGAAGCCATACTGAAATCTGTTTTCCTTTTATTTCTTGTTTGTATTGCCATTTCTCTATTTAGTATTAATGTTAATGTTACTATTTTGCAGGCTCATAAAGAACATCCATAAATTCGGAAGCTCTGGCCTCAAGCAGAAATACAAGTTTTTCAACTCTTGCAACAAGAATATTGTAGCAAACGTATGCTATAATTCCCACAATCAGACCGGCCACAGTTGTAACCATTGCCTGATAGATGCCTGTTGACATAAGTGCTATATCAATGTTGTTTCCTGCCATAGACATATCATAAAATGCTCTTATCATACCAATTACAGTACCTAAAAAACCTAACATTGGTGCAGCACCGGAAATTGTTGCAAGTCCGGCAATATTTTTTTCAAGTCGTGCTACTTCAAGCTTTCCGACATTTTCAATAGCAGCATTCACATCATTCAACGGCTTTCCAATCCTTAATAATCCTTTATCTATCATCCTGGCTATAGGAGTGTCAGAGTTCTTGCATAAAGCAACTGCCGAATCGATGCGTCCGCCGTGAATAAAATCGCGGATATTATTCATAAAATTCTTTTCATCCTTCGATGCTTTTGTGATTGCAAACAGCCTCTCAATGAATATATATACTGCAATAATTGACAAAACTGCAAGTATTGCCAATATCCACCCACCCTGCATAGCAAGATCCCAAAGTGATAATTTTAATTCGGATGGTTGCCCTGCTATACTGCTAGTTGTATCAGCGACTGCTTGTCCTGCTTGTGTAATCTGCAATAAGATACTTCCAAAAATCATAATTCTATCCTGTTTAATTAAAAGTAAAAGTACTTATATTGAAAATCGGGAGAAAGAATGTCGTTGTGAATTGTTAACACAACTTTGTTAATATTTTGTAAAGCTTGTAAACCAAAGGAATAACAGTGGTTTGAGTACTTTTTATACAATATTATTTATATAGCGTTTTAAATAAGCTAATTATTTTGTTATTTTATATAAAATTCCTTTACATTTGCTCCCGTTTTTTAACCCTTTAAACGTAAAAATGATATGTTTATTTTAATGATTGTAGTCTTTGTTCTTGGGTATATGGCAATAGCTCTTGAACATCCTCTTAAAGTTGATAAAGCAGCTTCTGCTTTAATTCTTGGAGTAGTAGTATGGGTCATATTTATCGAAGGTTCCACTTCGATTTTGAATCTTGGATTTAGCAATGCATGGCATCACTTTGTTGAAAGTACGTCAATGACCGATTATGTTCAGCGGTTTCCTGAAGCTACTTTGGTAGAGAAAATGCGATATTTTATCGTTAATCATGAGATTGTTCATCACTTGGGTGAGATTTCACAAATCCTTTTCTTCCTTTTGGGAGCAATGACAATTGTTGAGACTATTGATCAGCACCAGGGCTTTAAGATTATTACCGATAGGATAACAACCTTGAAGAAGGTGAAATTATTATGGATATTGAGTGTTTTGACTTTCTTTATGTCAGCACTGCTTGATAACCTTACAACTACAATTGTTATGGTTGCATTGTTGCGTAAGCTGGTTAAAGATAAACATGACAGATGGTTCTTTGCAAGTATGGTTGTTATTGCAGCAAACTCGGGTGGTGCCTGGTCTCCGATAGGTGATGTTACTACGATTATGTTATGGATTGGCCAGCAAATTACTGCCGCTAATATAATTGTAATGGTAATTGTGCCGAGTATTTTCAGTATGGTTGTTCCTTTAGTAATAGTTTCGTTTATTATGAAAGGTGAGATTGAGAGGCCTGAATTATCAGATGCCGACTCACAGGATTATACAACTGCTAAAGAGAGAAAATTAATGTTATTTATGGGTGTCGGAGCATTGCTTTTTGTGCCAATATTCAAGACTGTAACACATCTTCCTCCTTATATGGGAATGTTATTTGGTCTTGGTGTGATTTGGGTGACAACAGAGTTAATGCATAAGGGTAAAGAGCATGAAGTTAGAAGTAAGCTGAGTGTTTTTGGAGTTCTTAAGAAAGTTGATGTTCCAACTGTTTTCTTCTTCCTCGGGATATTATCTGCAGTTGCCGCACTTCAGTCAGCTGGTCATCTGGGAATTCTTGCTGAGTACATTGATGAAAAATTTCACAATATTTTTGCTATTAATACGGTAATTGGTATTT
>JAUVIX010000169.1 GCA_030592565.1 Chlorobiota bacterium | reverse complement strand
GACGATTATAAAATCCCAATGCCGTACAATACTAATCAGACAGACGAGCAGATAAAGGGATTACTCTCATATCTAAAAAACTATAAAGAGCCTGAAGCAAAACCTGCAGAGACGAAGCCTGCCGCAACCGGAGAAGTAGATGAAACAAAAACCGGGACAACTATAGTATCAGATCATGAAGTTTATGGCCCAGGGAATACAAAAGCAACTTTTTATATTTTTCTGGTACTGCTTTTTGTCTCATTAATTGATCTTGGTTTTACAAGAGTACTAAAGGCAAAATTCATCCATTATATAATCATTCTTACTGCTTTGTTTGTTATTGGTGAGATTGTTTATGTAGAAGCAGCACAACTTGGCAGACAGCAAGGATATGCTCCTGATCAGCCTGTGTGGTTCTCTCACAAGGTACATTCAGGGCAAAATAAAATAGACTGCCTCTATTGCCATAATACTGCAATGGAGAGTAAAAATGCAGGTATCCCCGGTACTGATGTTTGTATGAATTGTCATAATGTAGTTAAAACAGGTACGCAAACAGGAGATGTGGAAATAGGCAAAGTCCTTGAGTCGTGGGAAACAAAAGAGCCAATCGAATGGATTAGAGTTCATAACCTCCCCGATCATGTTTACTTCAATCATGCCCAACATGTGAATGCTGGTAAACTCGAGTGCGAGGAGTGCCATGGTTATGCCGAGGAAATGGATAAAATAGCCCAGGTAAACGACTTAGGTATGGGTTGGTGCCTTGATTGCCACAGAAGAACAAATGTTCAGTTTGAGGAAAATGGTTATTACGATAGTTTTACAAAATATCATCAGGAGATTAAAGATGGCACAAGATCAATTGTAACAGTTGAAGATATTGGCGGAACTGATTGCTCTGCATGTCATTATTAATAATTAAGAGTTATATAAAGAATATTACAATTATCATATATGAAAAAATACTGGAAAAGTACCAAAGAATTACTTGAATTAAAAAATCAGGATCAGGTACAGAAAGTATCGGAACCAGAATTTTCCTTTGAGGGTTTAACCGAAGGCGAAGTTAAGTCGGGTGTAAAAGCCAACAGGCGTGACTTTTTGAAAATTCTTGGTTTCTCAGTAGGATATGCAGCGGTTGCTTCAAGTTGCGAAGTACCGGTTCGCAAAGCTATTCCCTACCTCTCAAAACCGGAAGAGATAATTCCCGGGGTTGCTAATCATTACGCATCAACATTTTATGATGGGCACGACTTTGCAAGTGTGGTTATTAAAGTGCGTGAAGGCAGGCCTATTAAAGTTGAAGGTAACGAGCTTTCTTCGATCACACCCGGAGGCACAAGTGCAAGGGTGCAGGCTTCTGTTCTTAGCCTGTATGATGGTGCCAGACAGCAATATCCGTTAAAAGGTGGCAACAAATCCGATTGGGCAACTATTGACAAGGAGATAATGGCAAACCTTGATAAGGTAGCTGAGGCAAACCAGAAAATAATAATCCTGTCTGCTTCGGTTATTAGCCCTTCCACAAAAAAACTATTTAAAGGTTTTAAAACAAAATATCCGACAGCAGAGGTAGTTTATTACGATGCTATTTCGTACTCGGCAATGAGAGAAGCGAACAAGCTTACCTTTGGGCAAGATAATATTGCCTCCTATCATTTTGATAATGCTAATATTGTTGTCAGCTTCAACGCCGACTTTCTTGGCAACTGGCTTTCACCGGTTGAATTTGCATCACAATACGCAAAGACAAGAGACCTTACAAACGGACGAAAGAAGCTTTCAGCTCATTACCAGTTTGAATCATATATGTCGGTTACAGGAAGTAACGCTGATAAGAGATTTCCTATAAAGCCTTCTGATGAAAAAGTGGTCTTGATTAACCTTTATAACTATATAGCTAAAAAGTCGGGTAAGCCGACTATAAAAGTTAATAGATCGCCGGTTAAGATTGATAATCTTGCTAAAGAGTTATTGAACAATCCTTCAAAATCACTGATAATTTCAGGCACAAATGATGTTTACATTCAGTCGATTGTAAATGCTATTAATTATCTGCTTTCAAATCTTGGCAGCACGCTTGAGTTTGAAAGAGAATTACTTACAAAACAGGGAAATGACAGAGATTTCGAAGCTTTTGTCAAGGAGATGAACAACGGCCAGGTTGGAGCAGTGTTGATGTATAATGTGAATCCGGCTTACGATTATTATAATAGTGCCAAATTTGTCAGCGGACTTAAAAGAGTTGGTTTCACTGTTGCAATGTCGCAAAAAAATGATGAAACTTCATCTCTTGCTCAGTACGTTTGTCCTGACAATCATTTTCTTGAGTCGTGGGACGATGCAGAACCATACACCGGATTTTATAGTTTAACACAGCCTACTATCAGGCCTATTTTTGACACAAGACAAGCTCAGGCAAGTCTTATGAAATGGGCTGGTATAGAAGGAGATTACCATTCATATGTTCAAAAATTCTGGGAGGAGAATCTTTACGAAAAACAAACAGAATTCCTCTCTTTTAATGATTTCTGGAATCATACGTTACAGAGAGGCGTTTTTGAGCCAGGTTCCGGCACAAAAGAAAGTCCTGTTTATGATTTTACTTTCTTCGACAGAGCAGGTAATAAATTAGGAGAAGCAGAACAAAGTACAGGTATTGAGGCCATACTTTATGAAACTATTGCAATAGGTTCAGGTAATTTTGCAAATAACCCATGGTTACAGGAGCTTCCTGACCCGATTTCAAAAACTGTTTGGGATAACTATGTTGCAATTTCCCCTAATTTTGCTGAAGAGCTCGGTTTAGAACAGGATGATGTTGTAAAAGTTAACGGCGGTTTAGAGCTTCCTGTTCTTATTCAACCAGGACAACCTGCTGGTACTGTTTCCATTGCCCTTGGTTATGGAAGAAGCAAGGCCGGTAAGGTTGCTGATGGAATAGGTAAAAATGCCTATCCCCTTTCTCAACTAAAAAACAATACCAGGCAATACGAAATAAATGGTGTTACAATTGAAAAAACCGGTGATACTTATTCTTTGGTTACTACACAAACCCACCACTCAATGGAGGGAAGACATATTATAAAGGAGACAACTTTTAAGGATTATAAAAAAGATACTAAAGCCGGAAATGAAGATCATCACGAACTGAAAGATAAACTGGTTACTATGTATCCTGACCCGGATCATCCTGGAGCAAGTTGGGGTTTAAGTTTAGATTTTAATAAATGTATTGGTTGTAATGCTTGTATAGTTGCCTGCCAGGCAGAGAACAATGTTGCCGTTATAGGTAAAGAAGAGGTTAAGAACAGAAGAATAATGCACTGGATCAGGCTTGACAGATATTATTCTACTGATGGCGATGGAGTAAACAAAGATGTTGAATCGGACAATCCGGAAGTATTCCACCAGCCTGTAATGTGCCAGCATGGCGACAATGCTCCCTGCGAGAATGTTTGTCCTGTTGCAGCTACACCACACAGCATGGAAGGTCTGAACACTATGGCTTATAACCGTTGTATCGGAACCCGCTACTGTATGAATAACTGTCCTTACCGCGTAAGAAGATTCAACTGGTACAGATATATTGACAATGATGAATTCGATTATAATTTTAATGATAATATAAGTAAAATGGTCCTTAATCCTGATGTTGTTGTCAGGGAAAGAGGTGTTGTTGAAAAATGCTCATTCTGTGTTCAAAGAATCCAGGAGACAAAAATTATTGCCAAAAACGAAGGCCGTGAAATAAGAGACGGTGAAGTTCAACCGGCTTGCGTACAAGCATGCCCAACTAGTGCATTTGTATTTGGTGACAAGAATCTGAATGGCTCAAAAATTTCTAAACACTTTGAAGACGACCGTTCTTATGGATTACTTGAAGAACTTCACACACTGCCTTCGGTTGTATATCTAACCAAGGTAAGGAATACAGAAGAGACAGGAAATAATAACAGTGAAAGAATGAGAGATGAATTTGCATCCTGATAGAGTTGATTTCTTTTTATGAATTTATTACAATTAAGAGAATAAATTTTATTGAAAAAACATAAATACAATGTATAACAAAGACGTCAGAGGAATATTAATAAAAGGTAATAAATCGTATGGTGATATTACCTCAGAAGTACTTGCCTCACAGGAGAAAAGGGCTCCGTTATGGTGGTATTTTGCAATGTTTGTTGGTTCGGTTATGTTTTTAGCTGGTATATGGGCCATCGGGGAAACCATCATTAAAGGAATTGGGTTATGGGGCAACAATAACAGCGTTGCCTGGGGCTGGGCCATTATAAACTTTGTATGGTGGATCGGTATCGGACATGCCGGTACGGCTTTCTCTATATTCCTGCTCGTCCTAAGACAAAAATGGCGTACTTCCATAAACCGTGCTGCAGAGGCTATGACAGTGTTTGCTGTGCTTGCGGCTGGCTTATTTCCGGTGATACACATGGGACGTATATGGGATGCCTTTTTCATTCTGCCTTATCCAAATACCAGAGGATTATGGGTTAATTATAACTCACCTCTTTTCTGGGACGTTGTTGCCATTAGTACATACCTTTTCACGTCAGCAGCTTTCTGGTATCTTGGTATGATTCCTGACCTTGCAACTGTACGAGACAGGTCAAAATCAAAAATTAAAAAGCAGATATTTCATATCATGAGTTTTGGATGGGTTGGTACTGCAAAATCCTGGCTTCGGTTTGAGGTTACAGCATTAATAGTTGGCGGACTTGCCGCTCCCCTGGTAATTGCAGTTCACTCAATAGTATCAATGGACTTTGCCACAAGTGTATTTCCCGGATGGCATACCACTATCTTCCCACCCTACTTTGTTATTGGTGCTATTTTCTCAGGCTTTGCAATGGTAATGACACTTATGATAATTATCCGTAAAGAGTTTAAACTTGGTGATTTTGTCACGGATAGTCACCTGGAAGCTATTGCTAAAATACTAACATTTATCAGTTTAATAATGGGTACAGCTTATGCAACCGAAATCTTCATTGCCTGGTATTCTGGGGTGGAAGGTGAGATGTACACATTCTTCCATAACAGGATTACAGGAGATTATGCTGTCCAATTCTGGACAATGGTAACTTGTAATGCAATTATCCCACAGTTGTTCTGGTTTAAGAAAATCAGAAAAAATCTTGTGTGGCTGTTCATCATTTCAATTATCATTAATATTGGTATGTGGTTTGAAAGATTTAATATTGTTGTAACATCTTTATCCAAAGATTTCCTACCTGCCAACTGGGTTGAATATAGTGCTACAACAACCGAAGTATTGATTTATGCAGGTACCATAGGGCTGTTCATTGTTGGTGTTCTTCTGTTTATGCGCTTTATCCCGATGATGGCTATGAATGAACTAAAAATGGTTAACAAAGAAACAAGCATTGATAAAAACTAATTATAATGGAAAATACTAGAATAATTGGAGTTTATGATGACGAAAAGAAGCTGTTTGCATCCATCGATAGTATTCAGGAAAAAGGATACGAAATAGCCGATGTTATCACTCCGTTTGCAATAGAAGAGATTTTTGAAAAGCTAAATCTGAAAACCAACATTAACATTGCCGCCTTTTTGTATGCGCTATTTGGTGGTGTTATTGGTGTTTTCCTGTTCCTTTATTATACTGCTGTTTTTGATTACCCGTTGAATATCGGAGGAAAACCACCATTGAGCCTTACCTTTATTGTAATAATATTTGTCGGGACAATATTTGTTACGGTATTGTTAACATTATTAACATTTTTTATCAGAGACAGGAAAGGCCCGGGGGCAAAAGAGCATTTCCAGTATCCGGGGATAACTGATGATAAATTTTTGATTCTAATAGACAAATCGCCAGATCTCACTGATAAGGATGTTAAAGGAATAAATAAAATCCTGTCTGATGGCGGGGCAATTAAAATTGACGAAAAATAAAAACAACAAATATTCATTAAAGATGAAATATAGTTTTATTATACTGATTATTTCAGCAATCATGTTAAGTTCATGCACTCACGATCCAAACGATCCGGGCAGAGCTTATTTCCCTGATATGGCATATTCCATTCCATACGAGGCATATACAACAAATCCGGTATTCCCAGATGGCAGGACAATGCAAACACCTATTGAGGGAACAGTACCAAGAGAGATGATTCCATATCAATATGAGAAGACCTATGAGGATCAGTTGAAAGCAGGTCTTGAGCTGGTTAATCCGATGGAAGCTAACGCTGGTAATATTGATAAAGGGAAAGCCGAATATTTTATTTTTTGCTCCATTTGTCATGGGATGAGTGGGAAGGGTGATGGACACCTCTACACAAGCAAACTTTTTACTGCATTGCCAACTGATTTAACAGGTGATTATATTCAGGATAAACCTGACGGAGAACTCTATCATATTATTACTGTGGGCTCGTTATCAGGATTAATGGGTGCACACGGCTCAATGATAAAACCGGCTGACAGATGGAAGATCATTACATACATCAAGAATAAATTTTAAATACAATAATTACAGAATATCTGTTTAATACCAAAAATGATTTAAAATGGAAGAAAAGTTCACATTTTCACCGAAATTAAAATATTTTTCTTTTGCACTGATAGCTATCGGAATTATTACTTTCATAATTGGCTATATGAGCAATCCTGATAGGGCCTGGGCCAATATACTAATCGGTAATTATTATTTTCTTGCCCTTGCAATAGGTGCAACATTTTTTCTTGCCATTCAGTATATTACTCAGTCGGGTTGGTCATCTGCATTTAAGAGAATACCAGAGGCTATGGCCGGTTACATTCCCGTAGCTGCCATTATTATGCTTTTAATGATATTTGGGATAAATTACCTCTATTCCTGGACACAGCCCCACGAAGCAGGGATTTTTGACGAACACGAACTCCATTTGCTTCATCACAAAGCACCATACCTAACCGTTCCCTTCTTTATAGCAAGGATGGTTATTTATTTCCTTCTTTGGGTTGTCCTGACAAAATATCTCAGGAAATTATCACTGAAAGAGGATATAGAAGGCGGTTTGGAGAATTTCAAAAAGAGTGAATTGTATTCAAAAATATTAATTTTTGTATTAGCTATAACTTTCACGTTTGCTGCTTTTGATTGGCTTATGAGCCTGGAACCTATATGGTTTAGCACGTTATTCTCAGTTAAAAATTTCATTTCAGCATTTTATCATGGTTCGGCAGTAATTGCACTAATTGCTATACTACTTTACAAAAAAGGATATATGCAATTCATTAACAAGGCGCATCTTCACGATTTTTCAAAATACATTTTTATGCCGGCCATTCTTTTTGGTTATTTGTGGTACTCTCAATATATGCTTATCTGGTATGCGAATATTCCTGAAGAGACAACCTACTTCATTACACGTAGAGGCTTAAGTCAAAATTTATTTGTGCTCAATGTGATGCTTAACTGGGCTATTCCTTTTGTTATTTTGTTGCCTAATTTCCTTGCAAAAAACAAAAATGTTCTAATAGCAGTTATAATCATAATCCTTGTTGGACATTACGTTGATATTTATGAAGAGATAATGCCGGGAGCAACAGGTGAATATACTTTCGGATTTATTGAGGTCGGGACATTCCTTGGTTTTGCAGGTTTATTTATATTTAGTACAGCCCGCTGCCTGAGCAAAGCTAATCTTATTCCCATAAATCATCCTTACCTAAACGAAAGTCTTCATCATTCAGCACATTAATTTGTGTTTTATAAATAAGATAAATAAAGGGCTCAGGTTAATAAGTTGGGGACTAAT